>DAINNB010000185.1:0-1806 GCA_036736085.1 Chlamydiales bacterium | reverse complement strand
CCCCCCCCCCCCCCCCCCCCCCCAATACAGACGCTAGACAGAAAAATGTTCAAACGACTCGATATGGCGAGCGCCTTGGGCGAGGGCTTGAGGGAGGAGGGGGTGTTTTGGAGAGCAGATGAGCCAGGGCTGGGCTGGGGTTTGTTTGAGGGCTTGCCAGCCGCGGATGCTGTCTTCGAAGCCGATGATCCGATCGTGGGGGCGGGAGTAGAGTTCGATGGCCTTGAGGTAGCATTCGGGGTGAGGTTTAGGGTGGTGGTAGTCGTGGCGGGTGATCCAGTGAGGGATGGTTTGAAGGGGGAGGAGGCGGGAGCGGATGTGGTCGATTTGGGATTGGGGAGAGTGGGTGACGACGCAGCGGCGGATGTTTTTTGAAGCAAGAGCGGATAGGAGGGAGGCGACGCCGGGCATGAGCTGAATGTGCCCGTGGTAAAGGAGATCGAGGTAAGCTTTTTTCTTGTCGGAGTAGAGAGAATCCCAATCGGGATCGAGGTCAGGCCATTTGGCGTAGAGGGCTTCTTGAAGGGCGGTGGCGTGGAGATGGGCTAGAGAGCAGAACTCAGGAAAGGTCCAATCGAGCGTGTGGCCGCGCTGGGCTAAAGCGGCAATATAGGCTTGGTAGTGAAGATGTTCTGTGTCGACGAGAAGACCGTCGAAATCGAAGAGAAAAAGATCATAAGAGTCGATCCAATGCATAAAAAATGGCCTATTAGGAGGATTTTTACATTCGAGTATTCCTAAAAAAAGAAAAAAAAGATAGGAAGAAGTTATGGACCCAAAAGTGACGAAAATCCCCATCAACTACCTTTATTTCGGCGCATTTTTGATTTTGCTGGGGCTTATGTCCACGAGCAGCGTGCTTGTGAAAGAGTATTTTGTCGGCTCTCGTTTCTTTTTTCTTTTGTACGCTTTTGGACAGATCATTTTGGAAATCGGCGGACTGATCTTTTTAGCCTTTATGATAGGACGCTACGCCAAACCGGTCTATTTTTGGATATTTGTCAGCTGCACCTTTGTTTTGATCTTGCTGCATGTTTTAGACTTTTTGATGGATAGGATTTTGGATTTGTCCGCTTGGGATACGGCAAATATTCTCCTCGATGAAAATTTTCATGATTTCCTTTATTTACTGGATGCGTCGGGCATTCCCCTTTGGGCTTGGGCCATATTATTTAGTTTGGTGCTCGCTTTGCCTTTTATCGGGATGGGGATATATAAGATCACCGATCTTTTGGCCAAGAAAAAACCTTTTGAGCTGCGGATTGAATACTTTCTGCAGGCATTTGTCTGCATCCCTGTGGCCCTTTTTTTATGGGACGCTTCCGCGTCCCGCCTGATCCATCCCGATGCATATAATGCATTCGTCAAGTCTCTGCCCTGGAAGTTTACTTTTATCCAGCCGAAAAATGTCTCGATGACGCCATCTAATCCTATGTTCAAGCCGCCTAGCGAGGAGCTCATGAAAGAACATATCGAAAAGACAGGGCAAAGGCTGGCCAAAAAACCGAATATTTATCTTTTCATCATTGAAAGCTTTAGAGACGATTTTGTTACACCGGAAATCGCTCCTCATTTAAGTCAGTTCCGCCAAGATGCGATCGTTTACGACACAAGCGTATCGAACGCGAACGGGACCCACCCATCCTGGTTTTCAATTTTTCATTCTCAATTTGGGATTTTCTGGCATCACTACAGAAAAAATCAGTGGTCGATGGGCAGTCCTGCCCTTCAGCTTCTCAAAAAATGGGGCTACCAAATCCGCGTATACACCACATCTCAGCTAGCCTACAATGGAATGGACGAGCT
>DAINNB010000184.1:0-3122 GCA_036736085.1 Chlamydiales bacterium | reverse complement strand
TTTATACATTTCCTCTCTTTGTTTTCCTCATCCAGCGCTTATTTTTTCAAGAACCAGCCAGTAAAATCCAATGGATCGGCCTCTTGTTTTCTCTCACAGGCTGCATATTCATCATCAATCCTTTTGAAACTATTTCTCTCTCTCCCAAAAATCTTCACGGAATCTGGTTCGGCCTACTAACAGGACTTACATACGCTTTTTATCTTTGCTTTGGAGCCCATTTTACGAAAAAAATCCCTCCAACAGCCTCTGCCGCCTATCTCACAAGCGGGGCAGCAGTGAGCTTTTCTCTCATCGCTCTAACTCGAGGCGAACTCTTTTTTCCTTCTCTCCTCTCTGAATGGCTCCTCGCTTTTCTCTTCGTTTTACTTGCTACCGTGAACCCCCTTTTTTATCTTTTTAAAGGAATTCAACTGTTAGTAGCGACTCAAACAGCCCTCATGTTTACCTTAGAGCCGATCGTCACCATTTTTTTTGCGGTTCTTTTCTTTAGCGAATCACTAGCCGGTACAAAAATCATAGGAAGCCTTCTCATCCTAAGCTCAGCCATCTTGGTCCAAAGAAAAAAAGCTCCTCTCCCCTCGACATAAATAGCTGAGTTGAGCCATCTTCTTCTTTTCTTAAAACCACGGAGACGATGTCATGAAACATGTATTTTTATCTTTCCTTTTACTAACCAGTACCTCTCTCTTTGCAGAAGGCCCTGAAGAAGAATACACCTTTTATCTCATCCGAGAAAACGTTAGAAATTTAGACTACGCCAGCGCCTCCGACTACGCAGCCCAAGAACTGATCTGCCTCATTGAAGAAGGGCATCAAATCGATCCCCTAAACATGTCTCAGCTCATCGAAACGCTCGATCACGCTAACGTTTCTTCCAATTCCACTAAAGTCATTCTTAAAGCGATCGACTATCATTCCCCTCTCACTTTCGACCATCTATCCGCTCTCATCGCCATCCTCGATCACGCAAACCCCTCCGATAACGCAACAAAAATTCTTCTCAAAGCAGCAGAAGCCCAATGCCCTTTTCAATCTGAACACCTCATTGCCCTCATCATCACGCTCAATCATGCAAATGCTTCCAATAATGCAACCAAAGTTCTCCTCAAAACCATCGAATGCGGCGCAAAGTACGGCTCCAAAGAGCGATTTTTTTTAGCAGAAGCAAGCAAAGCAGCCAATGCCAGAAACAACGTAGAAAAAGTCCGCAAAGCACTGCGTGAAAGAGAACGAAAGCAGCCTTTTTGAAGTGTGATCAATGCTGTTAAATTAAGAGGGTATCTACAAAGTAAGGGCTCCGCCCTTAAAAACCCGCTAAGGGGACAAGTCCCCTTAGAACCCCTTTTGTTTTTTATATGTAAAAAGTAAAAGGGAGTCCAGAGGGGACTTGTCCCCGTTGGCGGGTTTTTAAGAGCGAAGCCCTTGAGGGCGTTTCATTAAAAAAGGAAATAAGGCCATGATCCGGAAACTCAAAACAGGCATGTATCGCATTTATTCTCTATCTGTTAATCCTAAGACAGGAAAAAGGAGAAATCTTGGAACATTTAAAACGCGCGAAGAAGCAGTCAAGCACGAAAAGGAAATCCAATTTTTCAAAAGACGGAAAGGTTAAAAATTACATCAAGAAAGATTTCCCAGTTTCTAATGTAAGAAGATTTTTAGAGCCTCGACCTGTCGTCTTAATCAGTTCTGCATCGGAAAAAACGCAAAACATCATGACTCTTGGCTGGCATATGATCTTGGGGTTCGATCCTTCGCTGGTCGGATGTTATATCTGGGACGAGAACTATAGCTACAATATCATTAAAAAAAGCAAGGAATGCGTGATCAATATTCCTACTGTGGACCTAGCAGAGCAAGTGGTACAGATCGGAAATTCTTCCGGAAGGGAGATCGATAAATTCAAAGCGTTCAACCTCACTCCTTTACCAGCGCAGAAAGTAAAAGCGCCCTTGATTAAAGAATGCTACGACAATTATGAATGCAAGCTCATCGATACACACCTCATCAATAGCTACAATCTTTTTGTTTTTAAGGTCATCAAAGCTCATGCAGCCATTTCTCCCCAGTTTCCCAAAACAATCCATTATCGGGGCGACGGTCTGTTCATGATTGCAGGTCGGACAGTCAAAAAATATCGGGATCTATTCAAACCTGAAATGCTCTAACAGCTTCCCGAACTTATCAGTTCGCCTGCCTTTTTGGGCTCAATGCCAGCCGATCTAAACAAATCTTGTAAAAATTTCGTCCGAAGAGTTTTATTTTCTTTTGATTCTTCTTGCTGCACATAATGGAAAGGAAGCTCCGGATGAAGAGCGGAGACCGTCACACTTCCTTTGCCGTACCGGTGTTTTATAACCGCCGCTTGCGGTAAATAGTCAGGCTCATCATACCATGCAAGCTGTTTCGGGCAATCACCCTCGAGACTGAGCCCATTTTGCTCCGTGAAGTATCCCCCATCGTTCCAGAAACATTGAAACCTCTCGCCCGTATGAATCCGAAGAAAAGCAAGTCGACTATTGTCCACGCTTTGATTTGAAAAAGTTTTTACAGGGAAATAAGGAACGTGTGAACAAACGTTGGGCAATACGGTAGGCAACTCGCCATATTTTCGAAAACAATCAATCACTTTTCCTTCTCGATAAAGAATCGAATCTTGGCAAAAAACATTCGCGCCAGCGCAAAACCCCATACAATTCCAGCCATTTGATACGGCCGCTTTAACTTTCTCCACCAAATTTTTCGAATTTAATTCATATTGAAGAAAGGCTGCATTCCCTCCAGGAAAAATCAAAATTCCCTGTTTTTTTTTAAGAGCAAGGCCCAAATCTTCATGGCTACTTACTTTCTCAACATCGCGATCATCAACGCCGAATTCGATGAGGCGATGAAACGTTTCATTCACACAATCTAGGTCCACTGCAGGGGAAACTGAATAAAGATAAATCATATCATTCAAAGTCCACTGAACCTATCCTTCATTCCTCAACGTTTTCTTTTTCGCCTTTTTTGCCAGATTTCGAGACCTATTACCAGCACATACTTAAAAAGCAGGCCAAGAACCAGTCTCAAAATCTGGCAAAAAAGCGAAAAAGAAAACGTCAAGGAATGAAGGGTAA
>DAINNB010000183.1:0-3159 GCA_036736085.1 Chlamydiales bacterium | reverse complement strand
ACTTGCTTGATAAATCCATAATATTTATGGACTGGTTTTAAGAACCTATCTCAATACAAATTGATAGAACCTTACTTTGCACAGACTCTTTTAAGGTCTATTTTTTCGAGATAGGTTGAGCTTAAAGGCAGGAGTTGGAAATGTCATTACATGAGACGATGAACGAACTAGATCGTTTGCTCTCTCACTTAACGAAAGATTTGGTAAAAGCTTTTCGAGGAAATAAAACGGCAGCTCAAAGGGTCCGTACAGGAACGATCAACTTAGAGAAGGTTGCTAAAATATTTCGTAGAGAATCTGTGGCAGCTGAAAAAAGCGGTAAATTCAAGAAAAAAGGGAAAGCCGAAAAAGCGACTGTGAAAAAAGCTGTAAAAAAACCGAAAAGAAAACGGTAAGTTGAGTTTTTTCCCTCCTCTCCCTATACTCCTTTGCTTATGAGTATAGATCCCGAGACTTTTCAAGTATCCATCGAAAAATTATCGCCGCGTGGCTATGGTATAGCTTATGTTGAGCGTCCCCAAGGTAAGCCGATTGAAGTGGAAATCGCCCACACGCTTCCAGGCGACCATATCCATATGGAAATGCGCCGTAAAATGAGACCCCCTAGAAAAGGGCGTCTGCTCGATGTCATCGAGCCCTCTTCAACGCGCGTTGAGCCGAGGTGCTCTCACGCCCGCGTTTGCGGAGGCTGCTGCTGGCAGCAAATGGACTATGCAGCTCAGTTAACTACTAAACAAGCTTTAGTCTCTCGTTTATTTGACCTACCTATTAAGCCGATCATCCCTTGCGACGAGCCTTTTGCTTATCGCAACAAGATGGAGTTTTCTTTTTCGGAAAATCGAGCAGGGCAAAAATTTTTGGGACTGATGATTGCTCAGGCAGAGCCTTATGTATTCAATGTAGACCATTGCCATTTGTGCAAGCCTTGGTTTTCAGATGTTCTTGGAGCCGTTCGTAAGTGGTGGGATCAATCGGGGGTTTTAGCTTATCATCCAGCTCGAGACACTGGGCTTCTCCGCTATCTTACTTTGCGCGATTCAGTCCATACCGGGCAGAAAATGGCTGTATTGAACCTTTCAAACCGGTCAGAGCTATCTGAAGAAGATTTCTTTCAAAAGTTTCATGTGGAGTTTGTCCGCGCCGTACAAGAGGCCGCTTTAGGAGAAGAGATCAGTATTTTTCTTCGCATTCATGAAGCGAATAGAGGAAAGCCGACGGAGTTTAGAGAAGTGCATTTGGCAGGACCTGATCACATCATGGAAGAGCTTCATCTCTTAGGGAGGAAACTTTCTTTTAAAATCAGTCCTAGCTCTTTTTTCCAGCCCAACACATTGCAAGCAGAAAAGCTCTACTCAGCAGCTCTTTCCCATCTGGCTGATTTATCCAGCCCTATTATTTATGATCTTTACTGCGGAACAGGAACGTTGGGGATGGTTGCTTCTATGATGGCCTCTCAAGTCGTCGGCATCGAGCTTTCTTCCCAAGCTGTGCAAGATGCGAAAGAAAATGCAGAGCGCAACGGCATTGAAAAAATCTCTTTTCATCAAGGAGACGTTGGCAAAATATTGACAGAGCTAATGGGGCGCTCCTCATTTCAACGGCCGGATGTCGTGATTGTCGATCCGCCTCGAGCTGGCCTTGATCCTTTAGCGCTGCATCATCTCAAAACGCTTCGTCCTAAAGCTATTCTTTATATTTCTTGCAACCCTTTGACGCAGGCAGCCAACGTGCAAGAACTCTTGGAAGCCGGCTACACTCTTCGCTCTTTGCAGCCTGTGGACCAATTTCCCCATACTTACCATATTGAAAATATTGCTTATCTTGAAAGATAACCTTTTTTCAGGCATTCTGACGAAGAATCGTTATATGACAGGATGGTTATGAAAAAATTTTTCTCTTCTCTTTTTCTTCTTCCTTTGGCCCTTTTTGCACAAGAAGCGGCTCCAAGCGCTCAAAACAGCATGATGCAAACAATGATCATGATTGGTTTGGCCCTCGTCTTTTTTTATTTCATTTTGTGGAGACCTGAGCAAAAGCGCCGCAAAGCTGCTGAGGCGATGAGAGGCTCTATGAAAAAAGGGGACCGAGTGACCGCGATGGGCATCGTCGGCACAGTGGACCAAATCAAAGAGCATACAGTTGTTTTGAAAATGGTTGAAGGAGCAAAAATTGAAATGCTCAAAGGCGCTATCACAGAAGTTCAAGCCTCGACTGAAATCGTCTAAGTCTTTCGCTAGCTAAGGTCCTGATAATTTTTTTTCAGGACCTTACCTCATCCTTCAAGAATCCTCTTTTATCAAAAAAATCCCCCTGTTAAGATTTTCCCTTCAAAATGGAGGGTAAATCATGAGTTCAGATTCCTTATCGGATTATATGTCTGTTTATTACGGCAAATCCCCCGCATGGCCCAATACCTCTCAAATGAGGAGTGCGACAATAGCTTCTATTTTCTCTTCCGATGAAAAAGCGACAAGGGTTTTTCTTGAACACCTTTCTCGCGAATGCTATTCAGTATCAACACTAACTGCCTGTTGGAATTTTACCGTTCGCCTCGAAAAAAATATCCCTTCTATGTCTCCAAGCATGTTGGCCTTATTGAAAGGGCATCAAAAAAACATTGGAAATCGTCTCAGAGAAGAACAATATCGAACCAATATGAGTCTTATGAGTATCATAGGACCTCACTTATAAACATAATTCCCCCCCTCGCGACCCCAGAACCGCCTTTTGTCAAACTCAAATCTCTGTTAGGATTTTCCGTTAAAAAAATTGAGGTAAAATCATGAGTTCAGATTCCCTGTCACATTACATGTCTGTTTATTACGGTGAATCTCCTGAGTGGCCTAAGATTGGTCAGCTTAGGTCAGCGACGATAGGCGCCGTTACCGCTTCCGATGAAAAAGCGACAAGGGTTTTGCTCGAATGTCTTTCTCATCAATGTCATTTATCAAGAAAGCTAAGCGCGTGTTGGGATTTTATTGTTCATCTCCAAGCCGACTTTCCTTCTATGTCTCCAGCCATGTTGGCCCTATCACAAAAGTATCAAGAAGACGTTGGGAAACGTTATAGAGAAGAATCGCATCGAAGCCATATGAGTTTGATTGGCATTACTTTTAGATACAATTCAGTTGTTAATTCCTAATATTTCTCAAAACCAAT
>DAINNB010000182.1:0-3267 GCA_036736085.1 Chlamydiales bacterium | reverse complement strand
CGAATGTCCAACCCGTCCCTCTCCCTGTCACGGTGTGTTCGAGCGAAAAAGAGAGAGGGGGGAAGGAGGAAAGAGTAAGAGTATGTGTGTGAGTGAGAGAGGGAGGGAGAGAGCGTTGTATACGATTTCTGATTTTCCGAACGATTGTCTTTCTATCAACCCTATGGAAGTTTCCATCATAGGAAAACTCGATCTTCAAACGGAAATCACCGAAACTCAGCGCGAGGTAGAAGGCTTTTTTCAAGCAGCTCTTGCACAGGTAGAAATCACTCGCCTAGGAGAGACTGAATCGATTACAGCGCAAGGCAAGCTCAATGGAGAGCTAAAAAATAACAAGCTTGTTTTACAAGGAGATCTCGCTACAAGAGACCGTCCTTTAGCTTCTTTGGAGGCCAAGTTTCCAATTCGTCTGAAGTCAGATCCTTGGAAAATCGATGTTCTGAACGACTCAGCAACAGAAGGAAAGTTCCAATTAGACGGACAGATTGAGGATTTTTTAGATTTTTTCAACCTTCGCTCGAATTGGCTGCAAGGACGCTGCATTTCCCATTTTTCTTGGACCAACACGTTAAACAACCCCCTTGTTGACGGTTCTTTAGAGTTAACAGATGGATACTATGAAAATTACCTCACAGCAGCTCAACTTACTGACCTGCATATCCAAATCGAAGCAAAAACGAACATTTTACACCTCAAGTCCCTGACAGCAAAAGATCGAAAGCAAACAGGGACCGTATTTGCAGACGGCCAGCTGCAACTCAATTTAGAACAAAAATTTCCCTTTCACGTCCATTTTGCTTTTCAAGATTTCCTTTTTATGGACCTTGGCTTTGCATCTGCCAAAGCAAATAGCACTATCGATGTGACGGGCAATTTGAACGGGGCTTTGGCAGAGGGAGAAGTTCATGTCATTCATAGCGATTTAACAATCCCTGAAAATCTAACCAAAAGTCCTCCTAACCTTGAAGTTGTCTATCTAAATGCTCAAAAACCCATACCGATGCCGCCGCCGCTTGCCGAAAAAAGCTATCCCCTTCGTTTGAACTTAGTCATTGATACGCCGCAGCCTGTCTCGATTTCGGGACGTGGTTTGCAATCAGAGTGGAAAGGAGATTTTGTTCTCAAAGGAACGCATCTAGACCCTCGGCCTGTCGGCAATCTCGAACTGCTCAATGGAGAATTTTCCTTCTCAGGCAGGTTTTTTAAACTCACAAGAGGAAGTCTCGCCTTTACTGCAGAAGGACATCTCATCCCTCATTTGGATCTTTCCGGTGCCACCGAGCAGCAAGGTATCTCAATTATCGTCAATTTACAAGGCCCGCTGAACAACCCTCAACTGACCTTTCAATCTGTTCCCCAGCTGCCGCTCAGCGCTATCATCTCGCATCTTTTGTTTGGACAAGACATCTCGGAGATCAACGGCCTTCAAGCTCTGCAGCTTGCTACTGCTGTGACAAATATCGCAGGGCAAAGCCCTGATATGCTCGAAAGCACCAGAAAATCTTTGGGGATCGATCGCCTTAGCATTGTATCGGAACCTAACAGCGAAGGAGGCGAAACGATTTCTATCCAAGTTGGCAAATACGTTGCGAAAGGGGTTTTGGTCTCTATCAGCCAAAGCGCAGAAAATAGCGCGCCGAACATCAGTATCGAAGTGGATATTGGCAAAGGATTTTTCTTCCAGGCAGAAACAGACCAAATGCAAGAACAAGGTAAGTTTGGCATAAAGTGGAACAGAAATTATTAAAAAAAAATTTACACTAACTAAACTTCTCTAGATTTACAAAAAATGAAAGACGGAGATACACTATACGTGGCTTTTACCAAAAAAAACCTGACTACATCATTCCAATGGCTTTATCTTTTATCGACATCGAACGACCTTATTCGCCTTCTCTCAATTATCCGGAAGCTGCTATCGAAACTCTTAGTTTTGCTGGAGAGGCCAGCGAAATACCCTCTTCAACTTGTTCCATAGACAACCCGCCCGATTCAGAATCTAAAATATTGACTGGACAACGTTTGGTGAAAAAAATCGCACGCTTTGTCAGCACGATCATCAAACCTCTGGCCGCTACCCAAAAACAACCGAAAAAATTAAAGGCGGTGCAACATATCCTCATTCTTGCCAAGCAAGGCATCATTGCGTCCAAAATCGTAAAAACCGCCTTCACCATTTCTCATGAAAGCCAAGATGCGAGTTGGAGTGCAAAAGTGTACAACTGGACCAATATGATGAAATCGCTCATCGTTGGCGCGATTTCGGCAGCTCCTCTTTTTAATCCGAATTTTACTGGAGGCAAAGAGATCGTCTCTTTATGCCATATCATTCGCTCCGGAGCTAAATTGGTCAATCACTCGGAAACGCAAGGCCCCTCTTCGCTGACTGAACAAGAACAAAAAAACATAACTCTGCTCAAAATATGCAAAACGATCTTGTCCTTGATTGGAGAAGTCTTTGTCGTCATTGGTCTTGTTTTCGGTGCAGCGCTGCTGCCAAAACCAATCTTCTTAATTCTCGGCTTATCTGCCCTTATTTTAGGCGTTGTTAAATCCTTCTACAAACAAACGCGCGCTCCTGTTGACGAATTTCTTACGTTTCCTTAAGATCTTTGCTTCACATTTAACCAAAGGTCATGAACATGAGCAGACTAGAAGAACTTCTCTCAGCTTCTCTTTTACCTCAATCGACACCCATTCAGACGCAAGAGATCAAAGACGAAGTTATCGCTGGACAAGTCAACGAACTCGTTAAAGGAACAAATCTATCTCATCCCACTTCTTCTCTTCATCGCACTCTCTCTTCAGAAAACATTACAGCGCCAGCAAGCCAAACCGTTGCAACAGCAGATCTAGCTTCCAAATACATCAATATGGGCGAGATAAAAAAATCTGAGTCCGCAGACGCAATCGACAAAGAAGTTGGATCATTTGCAGAAAAAGTAAATGCTTTTGATCAATCCGTAAAAGAAGCGCCGCTCACAGCAGAAACTGCTATTCGAAAAATTAACGTAGCCTGGGAAATCCTTCAACTGGGGCTTCAATTAGAGCAGCGTATTTTTAAAAACTTAGAAGAAATCAATGATGAACTGACAAGACTGCAAGAAAAACCGAAAGCGATCTTAGCCTTGCAACAAAAATTTATCAACAAAAAAGAGATTGTCATTAACGAAGAAATTCGAGCAGATCTCGCTAAGTTAAAAGATTTAGGGGTCGATCTCGGGCTGGATGGAGTAGAAAAGATCCCTGCAGACAAACTAGAGAGCC
>DAINNB010000181.1:0-3295 GCA_036736085.1 Chlamydiales bacterium | reverse complement strand
GAGATGTTTTTATGAAAAAGATCCTTTCTTGGCAGGGGAATCATGCTTCAGCTTTTAAAAACGCCTTTGGAGGAAGCCTGCATTAGTTTTGAGATGCTGGCCTATCTGCACGCTATAGATCCCCGTGTATTTAAACACCTCTCCGTTACAGCAACAAAAAAAGAGGGAGGGCAATTTATTTTCGATGCTAAGCGGACCCCTCATGCAGATATTGCTTTTGCCTGCAGAGCTTCAGCTTCCCTTCCGATTGTCTTTGATCCCGTTCGAGTGGTTTATCAAGGAGAAACGCTAACGTTATTTGATGGGGGATTGATCGATAATATCCCAGTGGCTTTGGTTGAAGAGAAAAAAGGGAAATCGCCAGATAAGGTAAATGAAAAAACGTTAGTTTTGGTGTTTGAAAAACTGCATGCTGGTCCTTCGATCTTTCATCGTGAAAATCCGAACGTTCCTTATACTGCAAGTCTGCGCGCTCGAGTATTGAAAGATCAAGTTCTTCCCCGAGTTGCAGGTTTTAGTTTGCCTACCCCTTATACCGAGCTTAGATCTGAACTGTTTAACAAAATAAAACATCACTATCGACATATTATTTCTTTCCAAGTAGATTTAGAAACTCGAGATTTTCATAAAGCTTCAAAAAATCCTAAAAAATATTCTCGCATAGGCAAGGAAGCTGCGAGAAGGTTTTTAGCCGATCGAGCAGCTTTTCATCTCCTCCGCTAGCCGATTCTTGAGTCGCAAACGGTATCTATCGAAATAAGGGGATCTGATCTTTCAATCGATTTGCCTCAACTGGATTGTAATAAACGAAGCGGCGGTGGTCCGACGCTGTTTGGCTGCGGTGAAACATTTGATCGATTATTGGGTGATTATTGATACGGGATCTGATGATGGGACCCAGCAGATCATTCGAGAATTTTTACAAGAGATTCCTGGAGAGCTCCACGAGCGTCCCTGGATCGATTTTTCTCGTCACCGCAATGAAGTGCTATCGCTCAGTCAAGGGAAGGCGGATTTTTTTTTATTGATCGATGCAGACGATCGCCTCATCTTATCAAAACCTCTTCTTAAGCAGTCGTTGGATCAGCATTACTATATGCTCGATTATCATAAGGGTTTTTGCAAAACGAAACGGACGTTTTTGATCGATGGTCGGTTGAACTGGTTTTGGAAAGGGGAGATCCATGAGGTGTTAACCTGCGCAGAAGCAGAAAAAGGAGCTTTTTTGCCGGGAGCCATTCTCCAAGCAGGCAAGGAAGGATTTCGCTCAAGAAATCCCAATACCTTGAAAGAAGATCTTTCTTTATTAAAATGCACGTTAGCGAACGGCAATGGAGATGAGCGGACGGTATTTCATCTAGCCGTTTTTTCTGAAGAGGCTCAAGATCTCGCTTCTGCTTTGCGATATTTTGAGCAAAGGGCGTCGATGGGAGGTTGGGATCAAGAGGTGTTTTATTCTCTCTTTCGGATAGCAGCTCTTCAAGAAGCGCTTCATTTTGATCCGCGCATATTTCTTGCTGGCTACGCCAGCGCCTATGCTTATCGTCCTTCGAGGATCGAGCCTCTAGCTGCGTTAGCTTTTTATTATATCAAGAAAAAAGAGGACTCTAAGGCGTATCCTTTGCTAAAACAGGCCATCCACATTCCTTTATCGCAAGACGCGATTTATGTAATTGTCCCTCTATATGAATATGAAGCGTTGTTTGCCTTTGCCGATGTGGCTTATCGCTTGGGCAAGTATGAGGAGACGTGGGACGCTTATGTGAAATTGCTCCGTTTATCTTCTCTCCCACCTGAGTACAAAGAAATCATAGAAAAAAATCGACCTTCTCTTCTGGCCAAAGTTTGCCATCGCCGAGGTGGCTTGTCCCCTTGTTCCTCTGGAAACGCTATATGATATCTTGGGTTTAGCGCGAGAATTTTGATTCTCGCTTGGGCTATCCTTTCGCAATGAGTCGCTCGCTTTCAGTTAAAATTTTGAAGAGCCTGCTTGTCAAAAACTGATTCTTCAGCTTGTTTCGGTATACCGTTGAATTCAATGTTTGAGTTCATTATCTTGAAGAGGATATAAGGGGACTTTTATGGAAGAATTTGTTGGTTATTTAGTCAAAAATATGGTGAACGTGCCGGAACAAGTCGATATTCGTTCGATGGAAGGGCAAAGTGGTCTTTTAATCGAAATCCGAGTCGCTCCAGAGGATATCGGCAAAGTCGTTGGCCACAAAGGGAATATCATTCGATCTCTTCGCACGTTGGCGATGATCATCGGCGCGCGTCTGGGCCGTCGCATCCATCTTGAAATCGTCCAATAAGGAGATATTTATGACATTGGGATTGCATATTTCCTTAGAAGAGATCGATCAAAAAATCATTTTGCGTCTTGAAGGGCGGATTGATGCGGCTACTTCGTCGATCTTAGAAAAAAAAATCCAAACCCTCATCGATGAGAAAAGGGTTCACCTTCTTCTCGATTTTTCCGAGGTGGATTATTTGAGCAGCGCTGGGATGCGGGTACTTTTGGCCGCCTTGAA
Source organism: Chlamydiales bacterium (assembly GCA_036736085.1). Taxonomy (GTDB): domain Bacteria; phylum Chlamydiota; class Chlamydiia; order Chlamydiales; family SM23-39; genus SZAS-17. The sequence continues at coordinate 764 of DAINNB010000181.1, read as the reverse complement.
AAAGATCAAGGCCAAGCATGGGGTGTTTGCTTTATTTTCTCTGAGCGAAGACGTGAATGAAATCGTCCGTCTAGCTGGATTTGATAAGATCCTCCATCTTTTCCCGAATGAAAAGGAAGCTTTGCAGCACGGGATCTGATGTGAAACAAAGTGTGCTTTCCCGCCATCCGCTGACGCAAAAAATGCCTCTTTTCGAAGATGCAAAGAAAAAAAGGGTCATCGTGATTGCGGGCCCCACAGCTGCGGGAAAAACGCAGCTATCGCTTTCTCTCGCTCAATCCATTGGCGGCGAGATCGTCTCTGCCGATTCCATGCAGGTCTATCGAGGTATGGACATCGGCACGGCCAAGGCGTCGCCAGCTGAGCGCAATTTGATTGCGCATCATATGATCGATATTTGCGATCTCGACGAGCCTTTCAATGTCGCAGAGTTTTACTACCGCGCCCAAGACATCTTTCATGACATCATCTCGCGAGATAACGTTCCCATCGTCGTAGGAGGCTCTGGATTTTATATCCACGCTCTCCTCTATGGCCCTCCTGCAGGCCCCCCTTCTAGTCCCGACGTGCGCGACCTTCTAGAAAAGCAAATGAGAGATCTTGGTCCTGAAGTCCTTTATGAACGTCTTCAAATCTTAGATCCTGTCTATGCGTCTACGATTTCAGAAAAAGATCGCCATAAAATCATCAGGTCTCTTGAGATCATCGCGCTTTCCGACAGAAAGGTCAGCGAGTTTCCTAAGGCGAACAAGCTCCAAGAACAA
>DAINNB010000180.1:0-3307 GCA_036736085.1 Chlamydiales bacterium | reverse complement strand
CTTCTCGGCATGTCACTAAAAAATGCTGCATTTGAGAAAAGATCCCTCGATCAAAATCTTTCGAGTGGCTCTGAATCATTGAGCCGATTTTTTCTTGGATCATCGCCGTTTTGCCGTCTGTCGAAAGACCTTTGAACTCTAAAATGCGACGCGCGTGGTAATTAGAGACAACGCCGAGCCGAATTTCCGTTTCAATGGTATGAAGATTGCGGCGAACCTCTTCCATTTCTTGCAAACTTTTTACATAAATGACAATTTCCGCAACGCTAAGAAGATCATCCGATAAATGGGGCAAGCGGACATCAGAGGCGAAAAATAATTCCACATTAACTTTTCTCGTCGGCAAAAGCCAGCGGCTGATCATATCGTAGAAAAAATGACAGGCGTTTTGTCTAAACTTGCAAAGCAAAAGAACAGAAAGAGAGCAAGGAGCGCGCGTCAGCTCAGACCAGCGCACTTGAGGAATCATATCTGAAAAACGGGCTCTTTGCGAAGCGGCCCTGTAAGGAGACGGCTCTAATAAATCGGCGGGAAGAATTTTTTGAATAATGTCTTGCGCGCCTTCTCGATAATATTCGGCTTCAATGAACGGACAATTAAATTCAAAATCAAACTCGAGCTGCTGCTGCATAGGACGATAGATGTCAGGCGTGGCTGTTAAAGAGAGTCCGCGAGGTGGATCTTGCTCAAAAACAAGCGGCATTTGCATATGACATTCACCCATTAATTTTCCCCCTCATACTCAATTGCCGCATTTCTTAAAATACCTTTTCCAACAATCGTTCCTATTTGACTGTCTTTCTTGAACGTACGTACATATAATTGCACGCCATTTTTTCTCGCTAATTCGATCGCGCGGGGATGTAAAATTTTAGCTCCTTTTTGCGCGAGCTCTAAAGCGCCTTCATAACTTACTTCATCGAGAAGATACGCATCTTTATCTGTTTTCGGATCGGCGGTGTAAATCCCTTCTACATCTTTGTAAAAATGGACTGCATCAGCGCCAAGGGCCACTGCTAAAGCAACAGCACTTGTATCAGAACCGCCCCTGCCTAATGTTGTGATCTCGCCTTGCTTGCTCACGCCTTGAAATCCCGCTACAATCGCCACTTTTTTTTGTTCCAATGCTTCCAACACTCGTTTAGGACGCAGATCAATAATGTTTGCCTGCGAGTGCTTTGTACTAGTAATAATGCCCGATTGGCTTCCCGTAAAACTCAATGCCTCTCTTCCTTGTAAAGAAAGCGCCATGGCCAAGAGTGCAATGCTGATCCTCTCTCCCACGGAAACGAGCATATCGAGCTCTCGATTCGGGGGCTCAGGATGCACCTCTTTGGCCAACTTCAACAAATTATCTGTTGTTTGTCCCATTGCGCTTACAACAACAACGATCTTTTGGTCCGCTTGCTGCGAAATAATCTCTGCAATTCGATGAAAACTTTCAGGAGTCGCAACGCTTGCGCCGCCAAATTTCATGATCCGCATAACCATCACCATTTGTTTAAAACCTAATGAGATTACAGGTTTTTTCACTCAAACAGCAAATAATTTTTTAAAGGGCCGTATAAATTTTCAATCTAGCGAAATATAGAAAAAATGCAAAGTTAAAATTTTAATTTTTTCAAAAAATTGAAAAACTATTTTCAAACAGGAGATCTAAAATGGAAGGTAAAACGCAAAGCTCAATCAATGTCAAAAAAAAGAACGTTTTGCAACCACGACAAAAAATCAAACTAAACGCATACAAAGAAAATTGAAAGATAATTTCAAAAACTAAGTATACCCAACGTGATCCAAAATTTGGTCCCTAGTAGGGTTCAAAGCGCCAAAAATCGATTGTTGCAAAGAGGGGTTGTATTGATTAATACTACCCCTCTTTGCAACAATCGATTTTTGGCAGCTTTCAATCCCTCCTAGCAACCAAATTTTGAATCACGTTGTGGGTATATAGTGCTTCCGGTTGAAGGGGACTCAATATTTTTGTTTTAACGGTTTAATTTTTCAACTATTTTGATGGGGTTACTATTCGAAGATCATAGAACCCTACCAAAATAGTTGAAAAAGTAAATTGTTAAAACGAAAAGATTGGGTGCCATTGAGGTGGAACGGGTATAGACACCCTCTAAGCAATCGACCAGCGACGCCGAACCTCTTCTATATCAAATCGCTCAGAAGAGCGAAATTGAAGCATTTTCCAAATGATGTATTCTTTAGATGAAACATCAAGAGGTTCTTGGAAAAAGGAACCTGATTGAATATAGCGCGAGCAGAGCCAATCAGCTAAAGCCCTTCGGTCAGGCACCACCCGTTCATTTAACGGAGGAGGCATATCTTTAAAGAAGAAAAGATAAAGGATCAATCCCAAAGCCCATATATCGGCTCCCTTGCGGTCTTCAAACCCAAAATTACAGTCATGTTGTGCTGCATACATTTTTTCAGGAGAACACCAAATAGGACTGCCCCCGATTTTGTTTAAATTGCTGCTAGATTTCTCCGAGGCCAAATCAAAGTCGCAAATAGCAGCTTCCCACGACTCGCCAACCAAAATATTTTCAGGCTTCATATCATTATGGACGATATCATTTCCATGCATGGATGCCATACCTTCAATAAGGTCTGCCGCAATTTTATTTTTTTCAGCTTCTCTTAAGGTGCAGCCTCGCTCAAGAAAACCAAAGAGCTCGCCTTTGGAATAAAAAGTTAAATAAACCGCCAGCTTCTCTTGTCCCCAACTGTTTTTTCTTCCACGGTCGCAAGCGAGCATCTGGACAACGCCTCGACAACCTTTCAGCCTTTCTAGAAAATAACTTTCATTGCCCAAACGCTCAAGCTGATGTTTTCGATCCGTACCCACTTTTGCAATAGGCACCATCCGAGCGATACGCTTGCCCGTCAAAACATCCTCCGATCGCTTACATCGTTTTGTAAAACCTTTAGGAGGAGGAGAAGAATAATCTGTCTTAAAATTCTTAAAAATATGGAAAGCCGTAATAAAATAACTATTCGAGATAAACAAAGGAGGTGGCAATATTTTTTTTGAAAGATAAATAGGACGTTGCGATTCCCAAACGCTAGCCCATTGGCTTTCTGCAAAAACCCTTTCCCTCTGTTTCTGCAAAGAATCAAAAGAAGCCTCGTCGCTTGGGCTCAGACCGCCAACCAGGTCTTCTTCGGGCCCTTTTTCTTTTGACGAAGAAGCAACCTTGCTGCCTGGATCAGAAATATCTGATGACTCTTCTTTTGGCAAAGTGAAAGCCTCGGCTTGCTGGGGCAAGACATCTTGATAAACAGGTGTTTTCTTTTTAAA
>DAINNB010000179.1:0-3315 GCA_036736085.1 Chlamydiales bacterium | reverse complement strand
GCTGCGGTATCGCTTGTATGGCTTCCCACGGCGTAATGACCCGCGTTGAAGAAGGACACGGTAAATTCATCGGCGTATCCGCTGTTCCCTCTTCCCAATCTATCTATGGATTTATCTTGATGGTATTGATGAAAAACTCTATCAAGGCTGGAACCCTCACTGCAATCGCCGGCATAGGCATCGCATTCTTCGTCGGCTTGGCCATCATGGTCTCTTCTATCTATCAGGGCATGTGCGCAGCCACCGCAATCCAATCATCCGCCAAACAACCCGCTATTTTCGGTAAAACACTAGCGTCTCTCGCTATCGTTGAATCGTTCTCCCTCTTCGCGTTCGTGTTTGCCCTTTTGATTATTTACTGATCTTTTACGACGGAGTCTTTGGGACTCCGTCCCAAACCCTGCCAAAGGGCTTTGCCCGTTGGAATCCCTTTTGGTTTAAGGATTGCTGATATAGAGCAACTGATCATTGAAGTCGATTAAGACGATATGGGTTTTGAAAAAATCAATGCCTAGTACGCCATCAGCGGGGATTTCATGACAGAAGTCGTGAAGATAGAAGTCGGATCCTCCTAGTTCTTGATGATCCCATTCAAGTGTATTTACTTTGCATTTCCAAAGACCGGGATGAATTTCTTGTGCTAGTTTTGTGCTGACTTGAGATTTTCTGAGAAGGGAAACGTTTGCACCGGTGTCTAATAAGAAAGTTTTTTTTCCATAATCCGTATTAAGGGAAACTGTAATTCCTTTCTGATTCAGAAAAGGGATAACGATGAACTTTTCTGAAGGATAAAGACTGATCAATGATTTTGTATTTTTTGAAAGCAAAAGTTTAGAATTTGGGTAGTCAAATAGACAAGTCCATTGGGATAAGAACATCCTTCCGAGTTTTCCTTGAATGTATTTAATTTTTTTTTGTGTTCGGATTTCTGATAAAGGAGCAGAATGTAAAACCCCTGCATTGATAAAAAAATCATCATTTTCTTCGCGAGCAGTGATTTGTTTTAATTTTATGTTGCCAAGAGTAACTGAAGGGACAAGGAAATTTTGCAAAGAATAAACATCTCCCTTGACGCCTATTACTTCCAATTTTTCTAGGAATTTCTTTTCTTTGATATAATGAAGGACAGATGTTTGCAGGCTGAATTCAGCACAAGATCCTGTATCAATTAAAAGCGATACTGTTTTTCCTTGGATGCAAGCTTTTGCTAAAGCTTTATCAGGAAAATCAGAAAAATTGACCGAGATAGTATGAATTTCATTGATTTTACTGTTTTCTAAAGTATGTAATCCAAAAAATAAAATGACCATTGGGATGAAGCATAGAAAAAAATAGCCTCTATTTTTCAATTTACTGGTAATAAGTGATGTTTTTGATTTTTTTTCTTTTTTCATTCTTTTTTTATTTGAAAACGCAATGAAATTGGCTGAAATTTCATTGCGCTTTGAATTACAGTTTTTTATACACGATATTTTGTGGCGTTGCTCATATTAATTACCAAATAGGATCTGCTGTCCTCATCTTGTTCAGAAGAATCGACTTCTTTAGGAGATTCTTCTTGTCTAGAAGACTTGTCTTCTCTAGAAGGAGATTCTTTTTCTTTCTCTTTAGATGTAGAGTTGTCTTGAGAACGAAAATCCCATTCGATTTCGAATTGAACATTAGCTCCCTTTTCTTGACTGTAGCCTCCTGATACGCTGCCTTGGTCTGGAGCTCTCATCATAGCGAGTAAATGTTGGGTATGAGGGGTATTTTTTATAGGTTTGATGACGATTTCTCGTCCATTCCACATTATAGGATCGCTGTCATCATGACCTTCTGAATCAACATCATATAATAGGTCATTAAAGAAAAAAAACTTCTCCTAAATCGCCGCCAGCAATTTCCATAGACATAATATTTCTCCTTGTTCGTGATTTTTTGCAAACTTATCCTTTTTCCTGTAAAAAAAATAAGTAGGAGCAATATCAAGAAATTTTTCGTTTAGGTCAACGTTTTTTTGGGATTGGCTCCTCAGATTTTTTTGCATATGGCTTTTCTTTTAACTTGGTTTTTGCAAAAGTGAAATTATGGAAGAACGGATAGAAATCGATACCATGGGCAAGGTGCGCGTCAGGGCCGATCGGTACTGGGGCGCTCAGACGCAGCGGTCGCTGGAGAATTTTCGGATTGGCAATGAACTCATGCCGATTGAAGTGGTTCATGCTTTGGCCTTGGTTAAGAAGGCTGCTGCGATCGTAAATCAAGAACTAGGTCTTTTGTCGTCTGAGAAAAAAGAGCTGATTGCTGAGGTTGCAGATGAGGTGGTCTCTGGAAAGCTCGATGGCCATTTCCCTTTGAGCGTTTGGCAGACAGGCTCCGGCACTCAGACGAATATGAACGTCAATGAGGTCATTAGCAATCGGGCCATTGAAAAAGTGGGCGGGGTTAAGGGATCTAAAGAACCAATCCACCCTAATGACGATGTCAATAAGTCGCAATCCTCTAACGATTCTTTTCCAACTGCCATGCACATTGCTGCTGTATTGGAGACCAAACGGCGTCTTTTGCCTCACTTGGCCAGCTTTTATCAAGAGCTGGAGAAAAAGGCTTATGCTTTTCGAGATGTGGTGAAGGTAGGCAGGACACATTTGATGGATGCAGCTCCGGTTACTTTGGGACAGGAATTTTCTGGGTATGCTGAGCAGATGAGCCAAGCAGTTGCGGGAGTTCACGCGGCTTTAGACCTTTTGTATCCATTGGCTTCAGGAGGAACTGCTGTGGGAACAGGGTTGAATGCGCCTCAAGGGTTTGCAAAACGGGCTGCGGAAGTGATTGCACAGTTAACGGGAGAGCCTTTTGTTTCAGCTCCTAATAAATTCGCCGCCTTGGCTGCCCATGATGCGATTGTTGCGATGAGCGGAGCTCTTCGGCAGGTCGCTATCGTTTTTCTGAAAATCGCCAATGATATCCGCTGGCTCGCGTCTGGTCCTCGTTGCGGGATCGGGGAGATCTTTTTGCCGGAAAATGAGCCGGGCTCTTCCATTATGCCGGGAAAAGTAAATCCTACGCAATGCGAAGGGATGACCATGGTAGCCGCCCAAGTCATGGGCAATGATGCAACGATTGCTTTTGCAGGCTCTCAGGGGAATTTTGAACTAAATGTCTTTAAGCCTGTGATGATCTATAATTTACTCCAGTCTATCCATTTGCTTGGAGATGCTGCCATTAATTTTACCGATAAATGTCTTAAAGGGATTGAACCTAATTTGAAAAGGATCTCTGATCATCTTTCCCGTTCGCTTATGCTGGCCACAGCCTTAAACCTTGAAATCG
>DAINNB010000178.1:0-3334 GCA_036736085.1 Chlamydiales bacterium | reverse complement strand
CACACCGGCCAATGTCACTAAGATCGAAATCCTGCCCGATGCGCGACGCATGCCGCACACGGATAACCCCTGGCCTGTGACGCCATTGCAAGCGAAATTCAGCGGGCAAGATTTCGTTGTACGCGCCCTGCTCTCTGGCGCGCCAAAGATCCCGGCCGTTGGCATACAGCTCCTCTGGGGGTATTCAAGATACTCCCCTTTTGAGACGGGAAAAAAGGGCGGCGTCTATGTGGGCTTGCAGTTCATCACATTCGGCGGGGGAGAGGATCCCTTCTAATTCGATGTAGCCATGGTTGTTGAAAAAATAGGCTTGTTGAGGAGAGATCAGAGGATTCATAGATGGGCTCGTAAACGGGTAAGTGCTTCGGTTAATTTCGATTGATCTGCAAAAGCTGAGAAACGGACGAATCCTTCTCCTAAAAGGCCGAAGCCTGATCCGGGAACGGAAACAATGCCTGCTTTATTCAAGAGCAGATCAAAAAACTCCCAAGAAGAGAGGGCGCTGGGCGCTTTGCACCAGATGTAGGGAGCGTCGAGACCGCCGTAAACGGTCAACCTAAGTTGTTTGAGCCCTTCGCGTAAAAATTTTGCATTTTGACTGTAGCCATCGATCATTGTTTTGACCTGCTCTTTGCCGGGAGAAGAATAGATCGCTTCCGCGGCTTTTTGGATGGGGTAGGGCGCTCCGCCGAATTTGGTGTCGTGGCGCCTTTGCCAAAGAGCATGGAGAGAGTGCTCGCGGCCGCAATCGAAAATTTTTAATGATTTGGGGATCACTGTATAAGAGAGCCTAAGGCCTGTGAATCCTGCTGTTTTGGAATAACTGCGGACCTCGATCGCTACTTCTTTAGCTCCTTCGATCTCATAGATGCTTTTCGGGATGCCGGGAGAGCGAATGTAGGCTTCATAGGCGCCGTCAAAAAGTAGAACCGCTTTTGTTTGTTTGGCGTATTCTACCCATCGCTTGAGAAGCTCTCGGTCCATGGCGCTTCCGGTGGGGTTGTTGGGAGAACAGAGATAGACGAGGTCGCAAGATTCTCTAGGAGGTTGGGGACAAAAATTGTTCTCTTCCGTGCAGGCGAGATAGACGACGCCTCCGTACCGGCCGTTTTTCAGCTGCAGGCGCGTGCGGCCTGCCATGACGGTCGTATCGAGATAGACAGGATAGGTGGGATCGGGAACAGCAACGCGATTAGAAGAGCAAAAAATTTCTTGGATGTTGGCGATGTCGCATTTGGCTCCGTCGGAGACAAAAATTTCTTCAGGGTGAATGAGGTTTTCATAGTCGTGTTTGGCAATGGCGTCTCGCAAAAAATCGTAGCCGGCAGAAGGGCCGTACCCTTTGAAGGTGGAGGCATTTCCCATCTCTAAAGAGGCTTGGCTTAACGCTTGCACGATCGCAGGAGGTAAAGGGCGCGTGACATCGCCGATGCCAAGATCGATGAGGGAAGAGGTGGAGGTCCGGGTTCGGGCGCGTTTGGAAATTTCTGGAAATAGGTAATTTCCAGCGAGTTTCGTGTAGTGGGTGTTGAGTTTGACCATAAATTGCCTGGTTTGCGAAGTGCGCAAATGGAAATTTGCACGCCTCGCAGTAGAGTTTACTCCATGAAAAGCTTATTCGGGTAGAAAATTTTGCTTTAGCTGATTCGCTGAAAAATTTACAATGGAGTGCATGAATACATTAGAAGATTTAAAAAAAAATATCCTGTCTGTCGAAGAGAGATTGGGATATATTTTTGAGAATAAAGACCACCTTATTCTTTCTTTGATCCATCGTTCTTTCGTGAATGAATACAAGTCAGCCTCGCTCTCTCATAATGAACGCTTGGAATTTTTAGGGGACTCTGTATTGGGGTTGGTGTTGGCCGATTATCTCTATCATCGCCTCCCTTCGTATCCTGAAGGGCTCCTTTCCCAGCTCCGTTCCCGTTTGGTCGATGCGAGTTCCTGCGCCCATTATCTGCAAAAATTAGATTTGTCTCCGTTTATTTTGCTGGGAAGAGGGGAGGCGATCTCTGAGGGGAGGGCAAAGTCATCGATCCAGGCCGATGTGTTTGAGGCGATTGTGGGGTCGATCTATTTGGATGGGGGCTTGTCTAGCGTAAAATCGTTTTTTCTTTGCCACTTTGAAGATGAGGTCAATGCTGCGATCGGGAGCCCCCCTCGCAATTACAAGGCGGACTTGCAAGATTATTCTCAAAGAAAGCATCAAAAAACTCCTGTTTATAAAGTTGTGCAAGAGAGCGGGCCTGATCATGCAAAAATTTTTCATGTCATGGTGTTTATCGATGAGAAAGAGGCGGGACTTGGGCTCGGAGCTTCTAAAAAAGAGGCTGAGCAGCGGGCTGCTTTTGATGCGATATCGAAACTTTCTGGGGTGGATGTGTGAATAAGGTCAAAGTCGTCTGGTCATGCCGCGAATGCGGACACAATCAAATGAAGTGGACGGGAAGCTGTCCTCAATGCCAGAACTGGAACACGTTGGTGGAAGAGACGAGCGTTGAAGAGAAAAAACAGCGCTTTGAATCCAAAGTCTCTTCTCCAGCCAAGGCGATTCGGATCTCCGATGTGCCGATCGGGAGTTTTCGCCGTTTATCCACTGCGATGGGAGAGCTTGATCGATTGTTCGGAGGCGGGATCGTGGAGGGCTCTTTGATCTTAGTCGGCGGAGAGCCGGGGGTGGGCAAATCGACGCTGATGCTGCAGATTGCCCATTGTTTGGCCAAGCAAGGATTAGTCGTCCTTTATGTGTGTGGAGAAGAGTCAGCGGAGCAAACATCGCTGAGGGCCCGCAGGCTCAATATCGACCATCAAAATCTGTATCTTTTAAGCGAAACGCACTTTTCTCAAATCAAAAGTCAAATCGACCAGTTGCAGCCCGATATCGCTATTGTCGATTCTGTCCAAATTGTTTATAAAGCAGAGCTCTCCTCCGCTCCAGGTTCTGTCGTGCAGGTAAGAGAGATCGCGACAGAATTTATGCATTTGGCCAAAGGGCAGGGGATTACGACGTTTTTGATTGGGCATGTGACGAAATCGGGAGATTTGGCAGGGCCTCGCGTATTGGAGCATTTGGTTGATACGGTATTGGACTTCGAAGGGGACCGCCAGCATGGATTTCGCCTTCTTCGCTCGATGAAAAATCGCTTTGGCGCAACAGATGAAATAGCGATCTTTCAAATGAAAGAAGATGGACTTGCGGAAGTGCCTAATCCATCTCAAGTGTTTTTGCAAGAGCGGATGAAAGAGCTTCCAGGTTCTGCGATCGTTCCGGGACTGGAGGGGGCGAGATCATTTTTATTAGAAATTCAGGCGCTTGTTACTGCGACCTCTT
>DAINNB010000177.1:0-3349 GCA_036736085.1 Chlamydiales bacterium | reverse complement strand
AATTGTCTGCATTTCTCCTTCTCTTGGGCCTGATCATGCGGAATTTAAAAATTATCGGCAGGAATTGCCTCAAAGCTTTTGGCCTTTTCAAGTGAAGCCTCATTATTTTGATTTTTGGGCGATCAGCAAAATGCAGCTAACGGCTTGCGGCGTGTTGGAAAAAAATATAGAAATTATTGAAGAATGCACAGCGTGCTGTTCGGAAGACTATTTTTCCTATCGACGTGCTAAAGATGTAGGCCGAAACGCAACAGTTGTTGCACTCAAAGGCTGAATTTCCGAAAATGTAGGCATGTTTGTTACAAGCTTACCTCTTTCAGGTCTTAAAGTTATAGAACCTCGTATCTTCCGAGATGGACGGGGCTGCTTTTGGGAAAGTTACCATCAGCCTATTTATACCGAATCGGGGATTGCCGTTCAGTTTGTTCAAGACAATTGTTCTTTTTCCCGCCGGCACACGATCCGAGGTCTTCACTATCAGCCGAAACAAGCAAAACTCGTTTCGGTTATCCACGGAGTGATTTGGGATGTGGCTGTCGATATCAGGCCCGGATCTCCCACGTTTGGACAATATGCGGCTATCGAGTTAGATGATCAGGTGCGCCGGCAGTTATTTCTTCCAGATGGATTTGCCCACGGGTTTTGCGTCCTTAGCGAGACGGCCCTTGTCCAGTATAAGGTCAGCGAAGTGTACAATCCTTCTCAAGAGAAGTCTATTCGGTGGAATGATCCGGCGATTGGGATTGATTGGCCCTGCAGTCAGCCAATTTTATCCGAAAGAGATCGGATGAGTCCCTTTTTAAATTCTTTGGAGTGTTTATGAGAGTATGGGTGACCGGTTCAAGCGGACAAGTGGGACAAGTGCTGCTCAAAGCTTTGAGGAAAAGAGGGATCGATTGTTTCGGCACTTCGCATGCAGAAGCGGATATTGCCGATGAGGCGGCCGTCCGCGCCCGGATGAAGGAGTCGACGCATGTCGTCAATACAGCGGCTTATTGCGAGGTCGATCCGGCGGAAACGCATCGAGAAAAAGCTTTTCGGGCGAATGTGTTGGGTCCGACTGTTTTGGCTAAGGTTGCAAAAGAGACAGGTTCTCATTTGCTTCATATTTCGACCGATTATGTATTTGATGGCACTTTAGGAAGACCTTACGTCGAAGAAGATAAAACGGATCCCCTCAACTGGTATGGAGAGACGAAAAGAGAAGGCGAGCTTCGCTTAGCGGAGATAAATCCAGAGGCGTGTACGGTTCGGGTATCTTGGGTCTTTGGCGGCGCCGGCGAGAGAAATTACGCCCCGAGGATCTTGCATGAGCTCCAAGTAAAAAAAGAGCTTCGTTTCGTGGATGATCAAATGAGCTGTCCTACCTATGCGGTCGATCTTGCAGATGCTTTAATTGTTTTATTAGACAAAACTGGCATGTACCATTATTGCAACGAAGGGTGGGTGAGCAAGCATGGCTTTGCTATGGCAATTTGGGAGAGAGCCAAACGAAAACATTTCCCCATTGTTTGCGAAAAGATCGTTCCGATCGCTTCGTCCGAATTTCCTACTGTGGCTAAACGGCCCCTTTTTACTCCCTTAAATACGCAAAAAATCAAAGCCCTTCTTCCTATTCGCTCTTGGCAAGAGGCGTTAGATGATTATTTTTCTCATCTTAAGCCGAGCTTTTTATGATTTCGGAAAACGCCCATTTGCTTGTCACGGGGGGCGCGGGATTTATTGGATCGGCCTTTATCCGAATGCTTTTAAGACAACCTTCTTTTACAGGGCGGATTGTCAACGTAGATAAATTGACCTATGCAGCCAATTTAGATCTTTTGCATGGATTTCATGAACATCCTAGGTATAGGTTTTTTCAAGCGGATATTAATCACACAGATCTGATTGAAAAAATTTGCCTCGAGTTCGAGATCGATGCGATCGTTCATTTCGCGGCGGAAACCCACGTGGATCGAAGCATTGAAGCTGCTGCGGCTTTTGTTGATGCGAACATCCGGGGGACCGTCTCTCTTTTAGAGGCGCTTCGAAAATATCCTCATATTCATTTGCATCATATTTCCACAGATGAAGTCTACGGTTCTTTAGGAGACAGCGGTTATTTTACGGAAAAATCTCCTTATCGGCCCAATTCTCCTTATTCCGCGACAAAAGCAGCTTCGGACCATTTGGTCAGGGCTTATGCACATACCTACAAATTGTCGACAACGATCTCCCATTGCAGTAATAATTACGGTCCTGGTCAATACCCTGAAAAACTGATCCCTCTCATGCTGTCTCGATGTTTAGCCAAGGAGCCCCTGCCTATTTACGGTCGCGGAGTCAATGTCCGTGATTGGATTTATGTAGGAGACCATGTCGAAGCGATTTGGACAATTTTACGCCGCGGTCAAAAAGGGCAGACCTACAATATTGGCGGCAATTGCGAGATGAGCAATTTGGAGCTGGTGCATTCTCTCATCGACACTCTGGCTAGGCATCTCGATGTAAACCCGGAAGACTATCGCAGTCTTATCCGCTTTGTGGCCGATCGTCCAGGTCATGATTTTCGCTATGCTATCGATGCGTCTAAAATGGAAGAAGAGTTCGGTTGGCGCCCGCGTTTTTCTTGGTCGCAAGGAGTAAAAAAGACCGTACAATGGTATGTGAAAAATTTATGACATTTTCTTAAATGGGCTAAGTCTGTTATCCTTTCAACCCATCTGAATGAAAATTCTTATCGATTTTTGGAGATTTTTTTATGCCTATTTTTGCTTCATTTTCTTGTGTTAACACCTGAATTGGGTCAAAGATCGATCGGAACTACTTATTTGGATAGGTTCTTGTCCTCTAAAAAATAAAGTGCAATAAAAAGAGACGAAATTTTTATGACTGCGATCACTCATTCACGTTATGTTCCTCCTGTTCCCCATAACTTACCGCGATCGACGACCACGCTTGTTCGTTTGGTGCAGCTGCAAGAAATTTTTAATTCAGAATATCCGAAACATCTGCGGGCGAAAGCTATAGAGGCTTATACTCTTAAAGTACAGGCTCTGGAAAAAAGATGTATTAAATCGCCCGAGCCCGGCGCATTAGAAGAAGCTGCCGATCATTGGGAATTTGGGATTGCTGATCTTTATGATTTATCTGATCAGACGAGCCCGGAAAAGGCCCGTTCTTGCGTGAAACGGATACTGAAAGACGCCTATTCATTAGTGGTCTATCCCGTGAAGAGGTCTTGCGCTGGACTTGAAGGACCGGTCTTTTTAGTAGAGTATCCCAGAGAGGAAAAATCAAAGGCTTAAGTGCTCACGTGGACGCATAGGAATGAGTGTTGTTCGACCCGTGTCTACGATCAGCTGAGTAC
>DAINNB010000176.1:0-3383 GCA_036736085.1 Chlamydiales bacterium | reverse complement strand
TGGCCGCCAAACAAATGATCCACTCGGTAGCCCGTATCGCCGAACAGATCGATATTCCCAGCGAAGAGCGCAATCCTTGCGCAGAAGAGATTTTGTCGCATCTGAAATCGGGAGTGGTGGCCCTCGGAGTGAACATTGGAGAAAGATGTCAAATCGCTATTGCCGTCAGCGATGATCTCGTGAAAAAAAATGTGCGGGCAGAAGCTTTGATCAAAGAGATAGCGCCTCTTATTCAAGGCGGCGGCGGCGGTAAAGCGCACCTAGCTCAAGCGGGAGGCAAAAAAGGTTCCGGACTTGGCGAAGCGCTCAGCAAAATACGTCTGATCGTTGAGGGTTTTAGTGTGGTCTGATCTTTCGAGCAGACTGCTTCAGAGCTCTACTCTGAAAACTTTCCAAGAAGCGCTGGAAGAGGGAGACTCTCTTTTATTAGAGGGTCTTTGGGACTCTCCCAAAGCGCTCTTGGCCTCTCTTGCCGTGCAAAAAACAGGAAGGTCGGTTCTATTTCTCACAGGAGGAACAAGAGAAGACCGCCTTTTTGACGACTTATCTCAAATCTCTCCGGGATCTGTCCTCGAATTTCCCGCTTGGGAGACTCTGCCAGGGGAAGAAATTGCGCCGAGTCCCGACATCATCGGGAAACGGTTCGAAACCCTCCATCTCCTCTCTCAAAAAAAGACCCCTTCGATCCTTTTATGCCCCGTAGCAGCTTGGCTGCAAAAAATCGCTGCAAAAGAAAAAGTCTCTACCCTCTCCTTTTCTTGGAAAAAAGGAACCAAGGTGCCCTTCTCTTCTTTGCCAGAGCTTCTGGGCCGCCTTGGATATAAACGAACAGCGGTTGTCTCTGATAAAGGAGAATTTGCTCTGCGCGGAGGGATTTTAGATATTTTTCCAACAGCGGCCCAAGATCCTTACCGCATTGAGTTTTTTGATGATGAGATCGATCAGCTGCGGATTTTCGATCCGATCGGACAAAAATCGATCGCTAAGATCGATGCCGTTTTTCTTTGCCAGGCCAACGAGCTTTCCCTTTTGCAAAATACAGAAAAGCTCGTCTCGATCCTCGATTATTTAGGAGACAATCCCCTCCTGATGTGGGACGATCTCTTAGCGATCGAAGATACGTTGGTTTCATTAAACAAAATGCCAGGGGCTGAGTCCCCTTTTTTTTATCGATGGGAAGAACTAAAGACAAAACTGCAAGACACGCAGCATATCATCTGCTCCGAGCAGCTCATTGAAACACTTTCAGAAGTCAAAAAAACATCTCGTACGAAAGTTCAATTTGAAGCGTTTCATCAAACCTTTACAGCGACGAGGATTTTTCATCACTTTCAACGGATCGCCGATTATTTCGCTCCGGAAGAGGAGGCGCTGGAAACGAAAGAGCGGATGCTTTTAGAACATTTTCATCCCTCGCCTCACCTTTCTTTGCTCTTTGTCAATGGAAATGAGACGGAAGAAAATACGGTCAAAGAGCAGCTAAAAAATGTAAAGCTTCCTTTGGACACACTATTTTCTCTCGGCTATCTCTCAGCTGGATTCGTCGTAGCTGATTTGCCGCTCGCTGTCGTCTCTCACACAGACATTACCCACCGAGCAAGGATCCGCAGGCAAAAATGGAGAAACACCTACCACGCTCCAGCAGCAGAATTCCACGAGCTTTCTCCTGGAGATTTGGTTGTCCATTTTCATAGCGGGATTGGAAAATACCTGGGACTCGAGAAACATGCCGATCATCTGGGGGCGGAAAAAGAGTTCCTTTCGATAGAATATGCCGAAAACAGTAAGCTCTTCGTCCCTCTTTCTCAAGCTTACCTCGTCTCCCGTTACATCGGCTCAAAAGAGGCTCCGCCAGTCCTTAGCACGCTCGGCAGCAAGAGATGGCAAAACACAAAAGCGCAGGCGCAGGCACAAATCGTAGGCTATGCCAATGAACTTCTTCAGCTCTATGCAGCAAGGGCTGTTCAAGGAGGCTTTCGCTATCCTTCCGATTCGACTGCCATGGTCCGATTTGAAGAGAATTTCCCTTATACAGAAACAGAAGACCAACTTCTTGCCATTGACGCGTTAAAAATGGACATGACATCAAAGCAACCGATGGATCGCTTGATCTGCGGCGACGTCGGCTACGGTAAAACGGAAGTGGCCATGAGGGCTGCTTTCAAGGCCGTCGTCGATGGACGAAAGCAAGTAGCCGTTCTCGTGCCGACGACCGTTTTAGCCATGCAGCATTATGAGACCTTTTCTGAACGGATGGCAGGGTTTCCTGTTGCTATCGAGGTGATCTGCCGCTTCCGAACACCTAAACAAACAAAAGAGATTTTAGCCAAAACGAAGATGGGAGAGATCGATATCATCATCGGCACGCACCGCCTTCTTTCCGAAGATATCTCCTTCAAAGATTTAGGCCTTCTCATCATCGACGAAGAACAGCGTTTTGGAGTAAAGGCCAAAGAACATTTAAAACACTTTAAAACAAATATCGATTGCCTGACGCTTTCCGCCACTCCGATTCCCCGCACTTTGTACATGTCCCTTGTCGAAGCTAGAGATATGTCGGTCATCAGCACGCCTCCGCAAGACCGGCTCCCTATCAAGACGATCATTGCTGAAACCGAGCTTTCTCTCATTCAAAATGCCCTGCTGAGAGAATTTGCAAGGGGAGGGCAGGCGTTTTATATTCATAATCGGGTAGAAACGATCTATGAAAGAGCCCAGCAGATACAAGAGCTCGTCCCCTCCGCTCTGATCGGCGTCATCCATGGACAAATGCCCGCAGATAATGTCGATGAGATCATCCATCGCTTCCGCTTAGGCCAGCTCAATCTTCTTTTTGCCACGACGATTATCGAAAATGGGATCGACGTTCCTAATGCTAATACAATTTTAATCGACCGCGCCGACACCTACGGCCTCTCTGATTTATACCAACTGCGAGGTCGCGTCGGAAGATGGAATCGGGCGGCTTATGCTTATTTTCTCATCCCCAAACATGTGCGCATTTCAGAACACGCCAGAAAAAGACTCGAGGCCCTCGTCGAATCGAGCGGCTACGGCGGAGGGATGAAACTCGCTATGCGCGATCTAGAAATCCGAGGGGCTGGAGATATTTTAGGAGTGCAGCAATCAGGACAAGTGTCAGCTATCGGGTTTCATCTCTACTGCAGAATGCTCAAACGGGCGATTGAAGCCCTCAAGCATAGAAAACCAATCACTTTCCACGAAACAAAAATGGAGCACTCATTTGACGCAAGGCTTCCTGAAAGCTATATTGAAGAAGTCTCCTTGCGCATGGAGATCTATTACCGGCTCGGCGATGCGGCAAGCATGGAAGAGAAGGAAGAGCTGCTCTCTGAAATGAACGATCGTTTCGGCACCCCACC
>DAINNB010000175.1:0-3417 GCA_036736085.1 Chlamydiales bacterium | reverse complement strand
TTGAGGTAAAGCCGACGCGGTCAAAAACCGATTCTTCAAGTTGTTTCGGTATATAGTGCTTCCGGTTGAAAGGCACCCAATCTTTTCGTTTTAACAATTTACTTTTTCAACTATTTTGGTAGGGTTCTATGATCTTCGAATAGTAACCCCACCAAAATAGTTGAAAAATTAAACCGTTAAAACAAAAATCTTGAGTGCCTTTCAACCGGAAGCACTATATCTCCTACAATTATTCAGAATTTAAAATCAGGAAAAAAAACCAATATCACTATCGAGACTTTATCTAGAATTCTTGATGTAATTGATTACCAAATCATTTTAGCTCCAAAAAGCGGTCCAGGAAAACAACTTAAAATGGCTTAAAAAAATGACCATCACTTACCAACTTGGAATTTCGCTCATTGTAATGATTACAGCATTAGCCGTTTTTCAATCCATAGCGACAATGATCGATAACCATCGCTTTCCACCGCCAGGAAAGCTAGTCGACATCGGGGGATGTAAATTACATATCCATTCTACAGGACAAGGCGAAACCACCGTCGTTTTAGATGCAGGCCTAAGCGGCACTTCTCTCGGATGGGCTTTAGTCCAAAAGGAAGTTCAAAAATTCACACGGGTGTGCAGTTATGATAGAGCAGGATATGCTTGGAGCGATCAATCGGCCTCCAAGAGAACTAGTCTGCATTTGGCCCAAGAATTACATACACTTCTTCATAAAGCGAATATTCCTGGACCCTATATTCTTGTAGGGCATTCCTTCGGCGGATGCAATGCGCTGTTGTTCGCTGATTTATATCCAGAGGAGACTCTTGGAGTTATTTTGGTCGATTCTGTCCATGAAGATATGTTACGAGAACTCCCCACTTCTCATTTCAATTTTCAATGGCTATTATCAGCAATAGGATTCAAAAGATTACAAGGTCCCTCCAGCACCATTACAGAAATGTTTACTCCTCTACCGGAACAAATTAGGCATATGTACATCGCTCAAATGAACAAAACAAGCTATACCCAAACAGTTTCAAGAGAAATGGACGCTCTGAATGAAAGCCTTTGTCAGTTACATGAAAGAAAAGTGCATCTCCAAAACAAACCGCTTATCGTGATCACAGCTGGTAAATTTGCAAACAACAGCGAAGAGAAAGGCTGGACATGCCTTCAAAAAAGACTTCTTTTAAAGTCAAATCGCTCTAAACAGATCATCGCTGATAAAAGTGATCACATGATTAATCACCATCAACCGGAGATTATCATCGAAGCGATTCAAGAATTGACTATTAGATGGGAGATCGCTGCCCAAAATCGATTGCAGCAAAATGAGTTGTATTAAGTAATACTACCTACTTTGCTGTGATCAATTTTGAGCGCTTTGATATTAACAGGTGGCGTCATCGAAGTTGGGTCGTTTGGGACTTTGACTTTGGGCTTTATGGTTGCAGAAAGCTCAGGGTTTGCGCTAATGGCTGACGGGTGGGCTCGGGCTACACATGAATCGCTCGATATGAAATTGCCTCCAAGCAATCAAGGAATGCATAAAGTAAAAGAAGGTAAACAGCGAGATGGGACTCCGGAATCGAATGGAATGCTCAACTTGAAGATGCTGTTAAAGAAATAGAAAGGAAAACCGGAAAAAGATTATCTGACGGAAATCGACGAAAACTACACGATCAGATATCAGGACAAAACTACGGCTATCACGATATAGTTGAAGAAGGATATTGGTTATTCAATGAATAGAGGCACTGAGTTGGCGCATAGTCTTTTCCAAAAAATTTCAGGAGTTAAGCCCACCAGGATAAAACTAGGTCATGGTAATTTTATCACGATGGATTTTGGACGCGATATTCCTCAAGAAATTAAAACACGAAATGGTCCTCAAACAAGATATTTTGGTGAATGGCATTTGTGGGTGTATATGTGCGCCTGGCGTATAGACAAGAATAAAAAACCATTTGTAGGTTCCGAAGACACAAGGGAAAAAATTGAGAACTGTCTTTTAGAACTAGTGAACAGAACATTAAAAAAAGTTGAAATTTTAAACGATGCATTCGACGCTAAACTTCTTTTTGACGAGGATATGGAGATGTATCTATTTTCTTTTTATACTGAAGATAAGGAGCAATGGATGCTTTTCACACCAGATAAAAAAACGTTTACTGCCGGGCCTGGTTGTACATGGTCTTATCGCGATTCTGACAAAACTTAAGACCATTCCCCGTCATGGCCATGCGCAGTCGTGTGAATACAAGCATTGTCTATTAAGCCAAACTAATTTTTAAATGCCTGCCAAGAGCACGAGCTGCTTTCGCAAACGTTCGAAGTGTAGATGGAGACTCTGGATCTAAAATGCGATCAACAGCAGATCGGCTTGTTTCCATCCGTTCGGCAAGTTCTGCTTTACCGATACCCTGTTTCTTCATCTCTTTTTCCATTTGAAAAACGAAAATCTTTTTGGCAACTACTTCTTCGATTTCTTCCAAGATTCCTTCTTCTTTTAAGAAATCATCAAAATTAGAGCCAATATGCTTATTTTTTTTCATATTCATCCTCTCCAAACCTCTTTTGCTCTTTTTAGCCCTATCTCTAAATCCTGGGAAGGGGTCTTCTGCGTCTTCTTAATAAATCCATGCACCAAAACCATTTGTCCTTCATGCATTACAAAGAGAACTCTGGCAATGGTATTCGGAAGCGTACTGCGCACTTCCCACAACCCCTTTCCTAAATTCCCAACAAGAGGCATACCCAAAGGCCATCCTTCTTGCACCATTTTGATATCCTCTCCAATTACGCGCCTTTCTCCTTTTTTCAAAGATTTTAGCCATTCTCTGACAGGTTCTTTTTCATTTTCTTGCTTGTAAAAACCAACGGAGATAATTTTTCGAGGAGTTAAATCAGGCACGCTGTCCTTTAATCTTCAAATTCTAAGGTCGATCTTACCAAATTTGGTACAAAAAAAACAAGAGCCTGAGATTTCAGAACCCTAACCCATTCAAATAAAATGCATTAATATTTCGCGTCTGGAGAACGGGGGCGGCTAGACTCCGGGACTCCCGCCGGTTCGTCGCCAGCTCCTCACTTCGACTCCAGACGGAAGCCAAGACTTTGGCTTCCTCCGCTCCCAAACAAAAAAAAAGCCCATCGTTTCGATGGGCTTTTTTTTTGTTTGGGGGCGGCTGGACTCGAACCAGCGGAGACCGAAGTCGGGGGATTTACAGTCTGCTCAGATCCAACGTCTCACAACAAGAAACAATACCTATCAACTTAATAGCTAACAATTTGCAGCCAGATACGTAAAAGTTATTGTTGCCTAGAATTGGCAATTATTGATGATTTCTGTCCCACCAGTGTCCCAATTTTTAATCAAACCAGATAGTCTTTTGCGCACCATTAATGGAAACAGTCCCTCCATTAGGA
>DAINNB010000174.1:0-3436 GCA_036736085.1 Chlamydiales bacterium | reverse complement strand
ATTTTTCGTTTATGATGAAAAAAGTTTCCGCCTCGCTCTTTTTCGCCAATAAGGTGATAGATCCACCGGACGTACTCCCGCCAGCCAATGACTTGGCGAACAAATCCTTCTATGCTGTTTAACGGAATCTTATGAGCCTCGAAATAAGCAAGGACTTTTTCAATCACTTCGTCCGGCGTTAAAAGCCACACAATGAGCAGAGGCGAAAGACAAGAATGAAAAAGGACTAGCTGCTCTTTAGCGATGGCATCTTCATAGTCCCCATAAGAAACGAGCCTGTTTTCCAAAAAATGCCTTAAAGCCTTTTTTGCATCAGAATGGGTGATGGGATAATTGAACCCTTCCGAACTTCCCGGATTGCGGGGATATTTTTTCTCTACATAAGAAACCGCCTCTTTCACCTCTTGAGCCTTAGCGGACCTAAAATTCTTGGGAAGAACAACGGATTTTGGCAGTTTTTTTCGGTTTTCAACGTCCATGCTCCACTGGCCTCCGAGAGGTTTTCCCTCTTTATCCAATAGGATCTCAAGCCTTTTTCTTTGATAGATATAAAAAGTTTCAAATCGAAAGCGCTTTTTGCCCTTAAAAAGAGATTGAAAATCTTTTATGTCCGTCAAAAAACCAGGGCTTGGCATAATTTCAAGTTTGATTTTAAGGGACTTAGCTAAAGAATTCAGCTTTTTCTCTAAAGAAAAATCATCTAGCTCAGCTACGTATAGTTGGCTAATGTTCAATTTTTTTAAGGCCGTTTTTAGATCTTCTTCAATGTACTTGGTTTTATACCCCTTTTTCTTTAACAGTTTCTCAAAACCTTTCAAGGACGCTCGATGAAAAACAAGTTTTTGTTTATGGAAATGAAAATCGGTAAAAAACCTAGCCTCTTCAATAAGGAGAACTAGCCTCTCTTTTTTTAAACCAGGATGCTTTTCAAATAGTTGATGAGGAAATACTAAAACAGCTTCCATAATTGCTCACCTTTTATTCACAGCTTATAATTTTTACTGTCTATCGAGAAATCCCAGATAGTTTATAATGATGGTCTATGATTACCATTTACTCTGTCAAACCTTATTTTCAAAGGGCGCTTAAGCCTTTAATGGATTTTTTAATCCGAGCGAGGATAACGCCCAATCAGATCACTCTTTTTGCCGCTTTTTTATCGATAGTTTTTGGAACTTATTTTCTCTGGACCGGCAAAGCGAGTTGGTGGTTAATGCCTATCGTACTTTTGCTGCGCATGGCGCTTAATGCTCTCGATGGGATGTTGGCCAGACAGTTACAAATGCAAAGTCAACTGGGAACCTATTTAAATGAACTTGGAGACATGGTATCTGATCTATTTCTTTGCCTACCCTTTGCTATTGAATTTCCCTGGTCCATAGGATTTGTGTGTGTTTTAAGTTTATTTAGCGAAATCGCAGGCATTTTAGCGGCAGCGATCGGCAAGATCCTGCGCTATGACGGCCCCATGGGAAAAAGCGACCGGGCATTTTGCTTAGGGGTGATCGGATTTTTCATGGCATTTGGATGGATGAACGATCTATGGGCCGTTCTCATTTTTGGATTCCTATCATTTCTCCTCTCTCTCACCATCTTTTTTAGAATAAAAAACGCTCTAATCAGTGATCAGTGATGATAAATCCCGCAGGAATTTGCATTTTAACCTACCTTTCACTGCCATTGCTCAGCCGATTTATTTTAAGCCAGCTACGCTTAAAAATGAATCCCGATCTCTTTACAGAAACAAAACAACGGATCCATACATGGAGCATAATTTTGCTTGTCTTGAGCTTGGCTGTCTTTCTGGGCAGATCAGGGATGTTGTGGTTTTTTGGCATTGTTAGTTTTTTAGCCTTTAAAGAGTATATTTCCATTATCCCCACCCGTCCTACAGATCGAAGGACTTTATTCTGGGCCTATTTGTCCATCCCGATCCAATATATTTTAATTGCCCAAGGTCATTTTGTCCTTTCTCTGATTTTCATTCCGATTTATGTCTTTTTATTTCTTCCTATTCGATTGATCCTATCGGGAGATACAACTCATTTTCTCCGTTCCCTTTCTTATTTTCATTGGGGGCTGATGATTTTTGTGTTTTGCGTGGCCCATGGAGCGATGTTTTTTTTGCCTGAAGCCAAAGGTTTTCCTATAGACCAAAGGATTTCCACTATTTTGTATTTGATTACACTGACCCAAGCAAATGATATTGCTCAGTTTATTTCAGGGAAACTTTTTGGAAAGAAAAAAATATTGCCTAAGATTTCTTCAGGAAAAACCTGGGAAGGTTTTATCGGAGGAGTTCTCTTTTCAATAGCCTTTGGCGCCATGATAGGACCTTTAATGACTCCCCTTTCCCCAACGCTTGCCGCACTATCAGGTCTGTTAATAGGGATTGCAGGATTTTTAGGGGACGTGACTTTTTCTGCTATGAAACGGGATTTAAAGATAAAAGATGCAAGCATGATGTTGCCGGGACATGGAGGGATTATCGATCGGATCGATAGTTTGACATTCACAACGCCGCTGTTCTTTCATTTCTTCAATTATTTCTGGATCATGCGGCTATGATTTTACGAACTTTATTAGTTCTTTAGACCAACCGGCCAATCACCACCTTTTTGCTTGGGATGAATATTCGCCATTTCAACCGTTTGCCCAAAAACGGGCCAGCCCTTGTGATCGCCAATCACAACAGCCATTTAGACGCTATTGTGCTCATGTCTCTTTTCCCTCTAAAAATGCTAAAAAAAATCCACCCTGTTGCAGCTCAAGATTACTTTCTTTCGAACCGCTTTTTAGCCTGGTTTTCGACTCAAATCATAGGAATCATCCCCTTCAAACGAAAAGTTCTGAAAGAAAATCCTTTTGAACAAGTAGAAGAAGCCCTAAATCGAGGAGAAGTGATTATTTTCTTTCCGGAAGGAAGTAGAGGAGAAGCTGAAAAACTCTCTCCTATGAAAAGCGGCATCGCTCACCTGACTAAAAAATTCCCCGATGTTCCTATTACCCCGGTCTTTCTTCATGGCCTGGGAAAAGCTTTGCCTAAAGGCGATCCCATCTTAGTCCCTTTAGTCGTCGATGCCGTCATAGGGGCCCCCCTATTTAGCTGCGAAGATCGCGCCGTCTTTATGCAGTCTATTCACGATATATTTGAAAACCTATCTAGAGAAATTCCTCATCTTCAAGAAATATCCAATGTAAAAGACTAGCCAGAATCCCGAGAGAATAACCATTTGAACCATAAGGCTTAAAGTTGGCAAAAGCCGATGAAAAGCAAGCTCTGCTATCAATATCGAGAGGAGAAATCGGGCCAAGCGAGCCGGTATTGAGGTGACTACTCCCTCCCCTAAAGGGGAGGGCTTCTAGAGCTTGCGCTCAGGCCATCTAGTCCGAGGGCCAAAATATTACGCGCTGCGTTGCAATCCCTCGAGGCGCT
>DAINNB010000173.1:0-3470 GCA_036736085.1 Chlamydiales bacterium | reverse complement strand
AGATGAACCGATCTCTTTGTTTTTTCACCAAATCTCCTGTGCTCAGCCAACCGTCTGTAAAAACTTTGTGTGTTTCTGCGTTTTTTCGAAAGTAGCCGAGCATGACTGTTGGCGTTTGGATCAAGAGTTCCTGGTCTTCTGTGATTTTTGTTTTTATGGGAGGGAGGAATGTTCCGAGGGCTAAGGAGTCGTAGGCGCAATCTGCTTCGGAGATTTTGCAAGTTGCTACTCTAGGGCCCGCTTCCGTAAGTCCGTAGGTGGTAAACAGTCCCATATGAGGCGCTTGGCGCAAAATTTTTTCAGCTAGAGAGGGGGGCGTAAAATCTCCTCCAATCGTCAAAATGCGAGACGGGAATCGATCCATTTTTTTAGCAAGCAGCGGCGTTGCGCTGAATACAGAAATATCTTTCATCCAAACAAGAGGATCTCCAGGAATAAAGGAGGGGGCGAAAAAAAGAGAGGCGCCCTGTACAAGCGAGGCGAGGGCGACGGCGACGAGTCCTTAACTAAAATGTAAAGGAAGTGCGCTTCCGACCCGGTCTTTTGAGTTTAGCTCGATCGCTTCTGCATGCAAAGAAGCGTTGAGCAAAAGAGAAGAAAAACGGTGGAGGACAGCTCGAGGAGATCCTGTAGTCCCTGAGGTCAAGATGCCGATTTGTGCTTCTTGTTCTCGGCTTTCCAGCTCTTCTAAAGAAGACCAAGGGAGCGAAACTAGGCAGTTGCTGAAATCTTTTATTTTTGAGGGGTCGAAATGACTTGTTTGGAAGCGAGGAGCAATTGCTATGTGGGGCTGTAAATAATCAAAAAGAAGTTTGAGTTTTTCAAAGCTGAAAAGGGGGCTTCCTAAAAAGACAAGGGCTCCACTTTTAAGGAAAGCAAATAACCATTCAAAACTTTCTATCGATCTTTCTAAAGAAAAATAGATCCGTTTTCCTTTTAAAGAGAGCGTCTTTGCTTTTTTTTCTACTTCCAAAACAACCTGGGACGCTGTAGAAAAACGACCATCTTCCATGAGAAGGAGTTTCTTTTCTTTAAGTTCGTTTAAGAAAAGGGAGACGGAGTCGCTCATAAGCCCATAAGAGTTATCGTACAGCTAGTTTCTTCAACAGAGATGATACAGACATCTGATACTAAGGAAGAAAAAAGGAGAGTTTCTCCTATTTTCCATGCTTGCTGGAAAGGAGCTTCGAGAAGGGCGAATGCAGGTCCATGCAATCCGCAGGCTGTTGCCAGATATGTCGCAATCGTATGGGGCCCCATTCGAATGAAATTCCCTGCTCTGACGCGCCGCTGTCCACAGGCTTCCAACACTTTTTTATGATGAGTTCCGCATTGGGAAGATACGAGGGCGATGCAAGCTGTTTTAAGTGGATCTTGAGGCTGCTCTTGGAGATTGTTAAAAGCTTGAATGGCGGCAAAAGCAAGGGGGTCAGCGCGAAGGTCTTTAAGAGTTTCCGGAGGGTCGGGAGGCCATTTTGCATAGGTGCTAAACGCTTTGATCTTCATGCTTTTCTCATAGCAATTGCCGAATTAACCCCACCGAAACCAAAAGTAACAGATAACGCGGTTTGAATCGGTTTTTGGATCTGATGGGTTTGTGGAATGGGGCTGAGCTCAAGAGATGGATCCAATATTTCCAGTCCTGCTGTAGGAGGGATTTGTCCGGTCTCGAGGGCAAGCATGGCAATGATGGCCTCGATCAATCCGGCAGCTCCTAAACAGTGTCCTGTAGCTCCTTTTGTGCTGCTCACAAGGCAGTGAGAGGTGTCGAACGAAGAGCGAAGAGCTTTTGATTCTGCGGCGTCATTTAATAAGGTCCCGGTGCCGTGAGCGTTAATATAATCAGGAACAAAGGAGTTGGAAGTTGCTCGTTCGATGGCCAAGGCCGCCCATTTTCCTGTCGGTTCAGGAACAGTAATATCGTACCCATCGCAAGAGAAACCGACGCCCAAAATTTCTGCAAGAGGAGTTTTTTTCAACCGTTCTACACCTCGAGCGCTGGCCAAAAAGCAAAACGCGCCTCCTTCTCCAAAAGATGTTCCATCTCTTTTGAGATCAAAAGGGCGTCCTTGGGTAGGACTTTGGGTCCCGAATGTGATATGGTGGGACAGCTTGGCCGGGCATAACGAATCGACTGCTAAAACCAATAAAACATCTGCTTGTTTGGCCCGAATGGCTAAAGCGGCCAAGCTGAGGGCATCAGATCCACTGGAACAAGCCGATGAAATGATGCGAAGATCTGTCTTATGCTGATGTATTTTTTTTTGGATAGCCTTCTCAGGAGCTCCTGCGTGTTTGCCGATGAGGTCTCCTAAACTTGTCGCCGCATAGATCCCATCGATGAGAGGCCATAAACTGTCGTCGAAAAGGGAGAAAAGACGGTCTAGGACTGTTTGGAGCCTCGAGTCGTTTTTTTCTACTGGCAGCGCTCCTACCTTTCTGTGGTCTTCGGGGAACCAATCGGGAAACGTTTTGCAAAGAGGAGTTAATCCAGATCTACCTAAGCATAAATTTCTCCAAAACTCATTTCCCGAGCCGAGGGCCGTGAGCACTTGAGGATGCAGGGCATAAACTGGATCAAATGCCGATGTGGACATACATTCTCCGTCGAACTCGTCTCAGTTCGCATTCTCCCTTGGCGGCTGAAGAGAATGTGATCCCATAGGGATTAGGCTGCGTGTAATAGGGGAAATCTCTGACTTTTACATCAAAGTGAAAACGCAATGCCCCCCGGGTTGTTCCTTGTTCTTGGGCCCATACGGCAATATCGAGGAGATTTCCCGGAGCGACTGGGTGGCCGAAAGAGGATTTGACATCGGTGACGACGCTAATTTCTTGATCCATTTCCGTTTTTTTCAAAGGGCCAGTTTTCCCAATGAAAAGAAGGATGGCCAGTTGGATCGTGTCTTGGATAAGATGGGTTCCAGGATAGACGGCGGCATCTGGAAAATGGCCTGCAAAAACGGGCTGGCTGCAGGAAATGGCTCGGACTGCATGGAGCCATCCTTCAGAAAAGTTATGATCTAAAATCCGATCGACTCCTAAAACAGGATGGGTGTGACGTAAATATTGTTTAGCTTCCGAGTGGCCGATAGGACCGTTGCCTTTTCGTCCAAAGATCTCTTCAGCTGTATGCAAAGTTGGGTCGTGGAGCATAGTTTTCTAGTTCTTTTTTAAGTTTTTCAGGAAGTGCAATGACTTCCCATTGTTTAGGTTCGATGGAGACAAACCGGAGTTTTATAAGTGCTGAGGGGAGTTCATTTTCTTGAATAGTAAAGAGAAGTTCAAAGTTGGATCTTCGTTTTTCTTTTTTTTCAATAGCCACCTGAAAAATCGATCCGAATCGAAGCGGACGAAGATATTTGGCCTGGCTTTCTACTACAGCAAAGGCAAGTTCCGGAAATTTATCTCTAAATGCGTAAAAAAAAGCCTCTTCCGCAATCCGAAAATAGTTGGAAAAATGACAGACG
>DAINNB010000172.1:0-3493 GCA_036736085.1 Chlamydiales bacterium | reverse complement strand
GCCCTTCAACTTTTTTCGGCTCTAAAGAAAGGGTGATTTGATCGCTCTTCACGTAATCGTATTCAATAGCGTAGGCCGGGCGCATCACTTCGGCCTTTTCAAGACCTACAATACTGTGGATCATCTCTAATTGGACATCAAACGGCAGCGAGGACGAGATCCCATTTACATAAACTTCTTGAGTTGTCAGTCCTTCAGGCTCCAAAAAGATCTGATGTCTCTCTTTATCTGCAAAACGGACTACTTTATCTTCAATAGAAGGGCAGTAACGAGGCCCTACCCCTTTAATTGTTCCGCCATACAAAGGGGAGCGGTGTAAATTCTTTCGAATCACTTCATGGGTTTCGGGCGTAGTATAGGTAATATAGCAAGAAACCTGGGGCATTCTCTCTTCAGGTTCATCGTAAGAAAAAACAACCCCTTCATCACCCGGTTGCTCTTCGCAGCGGGAAAAATCAATGCTTCTTCGGTTGATCCGAGGCGGGGTGCCTGTCTTCAGTCGACCCAGCGCATATCCCATCGCCTCTAAGCTGGGTGAGAGTCCTGGTGCAGCATTATCTCCTCCGCGACCTCCGTAAAACGGTGTCTGGCCGATATGAAGCAGCCCCCTCATAAATGTCCCGGAAGAAAGAACAACAGTTTTCGCGAGATAATTAACCCCTTCTTGCGTCGCAACGCCAACGATCTTTTGACCTTCAACGATCAGCGATTCGGCCGTTCCTTGCTTAATATCTAAATTCTTAGTTTGTTCAAGACGGAATTTCATGTCCAAAGCATAGGCTGCTTTGTCTGCTTGAGAGCGGGGGGATCTGACTGCGGGTCCCTTCGACGCATTGAGCATCCGAAATTGGATGCTATTTCGATCGGCAACTTTGCCCATCAGCCCGCCAAGCGCGTCAATCTCGCGCACAATATGGCCTTTTGCCGTCCCTCCAATTGAAGGATTGCAGCTCATCTTGCCAATTGTGTCGAGGTTCATCGTGAGGAGAAGCGTCTTAGCGCCCATACGGGCAGCCGCATGCGCAGCTTCACAGCCAGCATGGCCTGCTCCGATAACAAGGACGTCGTATTCTTCTGGATAATTCCACATATTTTTTTCGACGCTTGAACTTAACTTGCCAGCTGACCCTATATAAAAATCGCGGCGCTATTTCTTCTTATGACGGTCGCGGCGGCGGCGTTTTTTTCGTTTGTGTTTAGCGATTTTCGCTCTGCGTTTCTTTTTGACTGAAGCCATACTTTCCTTTATTCAATACACTTCGTGACAGACCCTCTCCTTTTCTTCCAGGAGAAGGCATTCAGGGATTAAAACCCACGCTACTCTGTTCAAGAGCGATAGCATACAGGATACAAAAAGAGATGGTTTAAAACAAGATATGATTTGCTGTTGTAGAGTTCTAAAAATTTTTTATACAACGCCTTGTTTGGGGCGTTGCCCCAAGCCCCACCAAAGGACTTCGTCCTTTGGAAACCTATTTTTTTTGGAAATTTTTCTACCGAAAAATTTCAAGGAAGAGCTCTTTTCAAAAAACTATATAAATCCAATAAATGCATAGGTTTCCAAAGGACGAAGTCCTTTGGCGGGGTGCGGGGCGGAGCCCTGCGGGGGCTTAAGGACTAAAGGCGGCGAATGCGTCTTTGTTGGGTTTTATGCCGCCGAGGGGTTGTATGGGGGTGTAGTTGGCGAATTGGGCGAGTTCTTTGCGGAAGGCGAGGTTGATGTCTCCGACTGCGCCGTGTCGGTTTTTAGAGACGATGAGTTCGGCGAGGCCTGGTTTGTCGGCTTTGTCGTAGTATTCGCGGCGGAAGAGGAACATGACGACGTCGGCGTCTTGTTCTAAGCTTCCGCTCTCTCTGAGGTCGCTCATCATGGGGCGGTGGCCTTGTCGTTCTTCTACTTTTCGAGAAAGCTGAGCGAGACAGAGGATAGGGACGTTGATTTCGCGGGCTAGGTTTTTCAGCATGCGGGAGATTTCAGAAATTTCGATCTGGCGGCTTTCAGATGAGCGGTTGGTTCCTGAGCCTGAGAGGAGCTGGAGGTAGTCGATGACGATAAAGCCGATGTTGTAGGCCTCTTTCATTCTGCGTGCGCGCGCTCTGAGGTCGGTGATTTTAAGGCCGGGCTGATCGTCGATGATCATGGTGTGTTTT
Organism: Chlamydiales bacterium; assembly: GCA_036736085.1. Classification (GTDB taxonomy): domain Bacteria; phylum Chlamydiota; class Chlamydiia; order Chlamydiales; family SM23-39; genus SZAS-17. The sequence continues at coordinate 1,342 of DAINNB010000172.1, read as the reverse complement.
TGCATGGAATGAACGGCAGCGACGATCCTTTGGTACTCTTGTCCGGAGAGAGAGCCTGTGGCGATCTTGCCTGATTCGACCTCGGCTTGTGAGCAGATCATCCGGTGAAGGAGCTGCGTTGCGCTCATTTCTAGAGAAAATACGCCGACGGGGATGTTGTTTTTAAAGCAGATGTTTTCAGCGATGTTGATCGCCAAAGCTGTTTTTCCCATGGAAGGGCGCGCGCCTAAAATGATCAGGTTTGAAGGGACGAGGCCGTTGAGCATTTTATCGAGATCGAGAAAGTGGGTCGGAATGCCTGTGATGCTGCTCTCGTCGACTCCCTTTTCTTGGAACTGCTGCTGTCTTTCTTGTAGTTCTTTTAAGTAAGGAATCCCCGATTCTGCTTTTACGCCTGAAAGGAGCTCTCGAATGGTGACGGCCTGCGTTCTTTGTGCGGATTGAGAGATGTTAAATAGAGTCGATTGCGCTTCGTCGAGCACGCTGCCTACGTCTTGAGGATCTTCTAGGGCCGATTTTTCGATCTTTTGCGCAGCGTCGATCATGCGACGCAGTAGCGCTTTGTCTTTCACGAGACTGACGTATTCTTCGATGAAAGCAGATGTTCCTGCGTACTGGGCGAGCGTTGTGAGATAGCTGACGCCGCCAATGCCTTCTAGTTGATTTTTCCGTTTAAGGTCTTCGGCGATCAAATGGATGTCGGCGGGTTTGTCTGCCTTATAAGCTGTTTTGAGAGCGGTGTGGACGATTTGGTGCTCTGTGTAGTAAAAATCGGTTGCGTCGAGACGGTCCGCTGCAATGTTTAACGCATTGACGCTCGTGAGCATGCAGCCCAGGACCATCATTTCGGATTCTTTGGAATTGGGAGGAACTCGAATTTTTCTATTTTCTGGTTCAGACATGAATTTAGATTACAAAAAAAAGGGGAAGAGGGGAAGAAAAAAAAATCGGAAAGAGAGGGATTTGAACCCTCGGTACCCCTTAACGGAGTACGCGTCCTTAGCAGGGACGTGCCTTCAGCCGCTCAGCCATCTTTCCATAAAGAGCGAAAAATGAATATTTTATCAATCCCGGTGCTTTCCGGCAAGGATAATCTTAGAAGGGGGATTTGGTGTAAATATTTTTTGGAGGAAGAATTGTTTTCTGTTGAAAACTCTTCGTTAAATTTCTTCGAGAGGTTGGCTGAGATTGAGTCCCAATGAATTGATTCGGAAAGCGGGGATTGTAAGGCAATCTTTCCATGAAGCGCCATCCATCAAATAAAGTTGCATCGAATATAGGTCGATGTCTGCTGCATCAAAAGCTGCTATGATTTCGTAGAGAGTATCATCGCTTAGTTCTA
>DAINNB010000171.1:0-3523 GCA_036736085.1 Chlamydiales bacterium | reverse complement strand
TCTACTTCATGGATTCTTATGCTCCACTATAACTTCAATCCGTTCAAATATGGAGGAGACTATACGCCGTATTCTTTTTAGCTTTTCACTCTTTATACCGAAAGAACCTTAAGAATCGCCTGTTAGACGGGATTGAGTCGCGAGCGGTATGTGCTTAGCCCGGATTTCTCTCCATTTATGGATGATTTGAGAGGCTAGGGGGGCAGCTTCCTTTCCTCCATCTGCGTAGCGGAGAAAAACGATAACGACGAGCTCAGGCGTGTTTTTTTTCTGCTTGTCGAGGGCAATCGCGCCGAACCAAACATGTTTATAAATGCCTGCGGGGCTAGAAGGGTTGATGTTGAGATTGATGGCGATCTCTGCAGTGCCGGTTTTTCCGATCATTTGGTGTTGGAGGGCAAGATAATCGCGCATCCAAAGAGGATGGGAGATGAGTCCCTTAATGACTCCTGCTCTAGCACTGCCTTTGGCCCCCCAGACTGCTTTGTCCATCCCTTCAAAAATAGGGTTGCGGATGGAGGAAGGAAGGGGGATTTGTCGTTTGAGGATTGTAGGCCTCTCGAAGGTTCTGTTTTCCTGAGCGCGGGGCTGGGCTGCTGTGAAGAGAGAAAAAGGGATGCCTAGGATGTTGAGATCTTCTTGAGCAAAGTAGGTGCTGGCCCGAAACGGTTCAAGGGAAGATCGGTCGGGAGTAGGGCCGATGAGCTTAGCGGCTAATTTAGGTTCGATTAGTTTTCCGCCGTTAGCCAAAGCGCTGAGCATGCAGGCCGCTTGCAGGGGAGTGGCAAGCGCCGTATGCTGCCCAATAGCAAAAGAATAAAGTCCCGTGCGGTTCGTTCTTAGATCGGAAGGAAGATTGCCTTTGGCTTCGTTGGGTAGATCGATGCCTGATTTTTCTCCGAATCCAAAAAGGCGCGCGGTGCGGCAGAGATCTTCTGGGTCGGAAAATAAATCCCCAGCTAAAAGAGAAAAGTAAGGATTGCTCGATTGCTCGAGAGCGCCGACTAGGTCCACTTTGCCTACATGGGGAGCGTGGCTTCTAGGAAGCCGTCCTCCTTTGTAGTGTCGGGGGTAAGGGGTTTTGTCAAGCGCATAACCAACAATACCTCCTTTGCAAGCAGGCGTTTGGGCTGTGGCTTTTTGTTCGTCGATCATAGAAAATGATGTGATCTGCTGAGATAGCGCTGTGTAAGCTGTGACGAGTTTAAAGACAGAGCCTGGCGGAGCTGCAGCTTGAAAAGTACAGGATCGGCTAAAGCCAAAACCTCCGATAGGATAAAACGCGGCCGCGAGATTTTTTTCTATATAAGGCTTTCGGAGCCTTTTATACGTTCCGAGAAGAGGGCGGTCCAATTTGTGATAGCAGCGGAAAGTGTTGAGCCACTCTTGGTGAAGTTCTTTGGGAAGAGAATTGAGAGATTCTTGCAGCTTCAGAGCAGAAGGGGGGCACGACGGGCCTTGCAGAAGATCGGCAAGGGCGGATAGTCGCATGTCTTGCCAATACGCAGGAAAAAGTTTTTTTTCTTTTTGATCTAAATAGTCCAAATAGGGGCGTGCGTATGTTTTTTTCTCTTTTTCTTTCTCCCGTTTTTTTGCGAGGAACGTTTTTTGATGCGTCTCTCGCCAAACCTGAAAGGGGCCTTTATGAAACTCTTTTTTTGCCTTTTCCTTTGCGAGAGCTTCGCAAAGCTGCAGAGCTTGGTGCAGTGAAAAATAGGCGGATAGTTTCACAGAGCCGACGTGCTGAATCAATTCATCGCTGAATGCCGCGCTATGTACAGCCAAGCGAAGCACATCAAGGGCAAATAGTTTGTCGCCTGTCGAAGATAGGCCTTGCAGCGCCGCATCCAAACGTTTGATTTTAGCGAAAGAGGTGCGGTCTTGGACTTGCAGTTCAGAAAGCAGAGCCGCTAGTCGATCAAAAATTGCCGCAGGCTCAGGCGCCTTTGTTAAATAAAGGGCCAGCTCAGCGTCTTCTTGGAGTTCTATCGCTGCTTTGACTGTGTCGAATCGGTGGAAAAACTCCCATAAAGGGCCCTCTTGGGCAATGAGCTGCTGGAGATAAGTTTCCCAACGGAGCCAGGACGTTTCTTCATAAAAGTTTCTGCCGAATCGTTCGCGGATTAAAGGCTCTTTGCCATCCCAAACATCGGCGATGAACGGTTCGCTTTCCAGCCATCTTCGAACCCGCTTTCTTTTGTTTTCTTTATCCGGTCCGGAAAGGATAAAATCATTGGGATTAAAGCGGGGATAGCCGGCCATCGCTAAAATTTCTCCTGTATGAGGGTCCATGGCCACAATAGCGCCCCCTTTGATCCAGGGCTGCTTTAATTTTTTTCGCCGATTGGTCTCCGGGTCCAGCTCCAAGCTTTTCCCGTCGCGCGCCTTGTCGTCTTGAATGAGGAGCTGTTCGGCAAATTGCTGCAGTTCGGCGGACAGAGAAAGGACCACTTGCTGGCCGGCAATGGCTGGATAGCTGGTGGGTAGCTCGCGGACAAATCGGCCTTTTTGGTCGACTTCGATATTTTTTTTCCCAAAACACCCTCGCAGCTGCTGCTCAAATTGCGCTTCAGTACCCGTTTTCCCTACCCGGTCGTTAAATGTGTAGGCCTTTTCTTTGAGTTCTCGAAGACGTTTATACACATCTTCGATCCGATCATACCCCCGGGGAAGGTTTTCCCAAAATCCTTGCTCGAATTGTAGGGCTGCTGTTTGCAGCGTATTCATCTCTTCAGCGATGGCGTGGTATTCTTTTGCGCTGATCGAGCCCATGGTTCCGATCAAATCTCCTCCGACTTTTCCCAAAGGATAAAACCTCTCGGACGCTGTTTCCGCATGCAGTCCCGGCCACTCTCTTTCGAGCTGGCAGAGCCTCGAATGCTGTTTTTCCGTTAGGTCGCTTTTGATAATGTAAGGAGCGTGGGGGAAAAGAGAAGCTTTGGAGTGAATTTCGTCTTCCACCCTCTGCCCGTCCAATCCGAGCTCTCGGGCCAAAAGATCGGAGAGCGCTTTGATATATTCTTTTCTAGGAAATACCTTTTGTTTGTTGCCGTCTTTCCCCACCCTCCAGCTTGTCATTGGCATTTGAGAGATCTGATTGTAATAGATGGCGGCATTATAGCAGATCCGATTGAAGGCCAAAGGAGTTTGGTAGCGATCGCAGATCGTTCCTCTGTTAGCTCGAATCAAATGGGTCTTTTTTTGCGAATTTTGCGCCTGCAGAAGCTTTTCGTCCCTCTGGACGACGCCCAAATGCCAAACGCGAAATAAAATTAAAAATAGGGCCGCCAAAATCACTCTGAGGACAAAATTGGTCTTTTGTGAGATCGACGGTTCTCCAAATTTATACATTTTTTTTGGGGGCATCTTTCTGTTGTTTATCTCGATTCATCGACGCTAGCGCAAATTTTTTATACCATATCTTTCTTTTATCACGAAGAGCTCCCTGAGGAAAAAGAGATGTTTTGAAAATAGAGGGTGAAAAAAACTCTGGGGTGAGATAAAACTACTATTTCGTTTTTCG
>DAINNB010000170.1:0-3590 GCA_036736085.1 Chlamydiales bacterium | reverse complement strand
CCTATAGGCCGAAGTTCCTCTAAACTTACACAGGACGAAACTCAGCTTTTGGAAGAAAATCTTTCTCAGACCACTTATCTTAAGGTTAAAGAGATTGTGGCCCATGTGAAAATCACATTCGACTAAGAATACTCTAGAAGTGGAATGACTGGCTGGTTAATAGAACACGGATTTACTTTTAAAAAACCAGAAAAAATACACGGAAAACTTGAGCCTATATACCAAACAACTTGAAGAATCGGTTTTGGACAAGACGGCTCCTCAAAATTTTAATTCGGAGAGAACGAACGTTGCCGTAGGCAAGGCGCGAGTAAGAATCGAAATTTTGAGGTAAACTCAACGCCGTCAAAAAACGATTCTTCAAGTTGTTTCAGTATAAAGCAAAGAGAGTTCATAGAAGCGTATGAGCGTTTAAAAAGGAACTTGGGACCTAACGACGAATTACTTTTTTTGGATGCCTTACCCCCTGAATATCAATCTCAAGCAGAACGCTTGGGTGCTTTTCAACAGAAATTACTATATTTAATTTGATTTATCAAAAAAATTATTAAGATCAAAATATCTGAAAAAATATCTTTTTAATAGATTTTTATTAACATTTTTTTTGTTTTTCAAAATCTTTATAATATTTATTGATGTGAGTGTATTTACTCTCTAGCGGACAAAATTTTTATGCAGACTGAGCTTATAGCCTGAGCGAGAGGCGCCTAGGAATATTGCAGAAGAAGATTTTGCAGTTGGTTTAGGAGGCAATCGAGGTATCGGAACGCTCGGCGACGTCAATGCGATGGGTCAACCTGGATTTTTAGGATATCTTTGGAGAGAAGATTATGCAAAATTTCAAATCACTATTAGCGGATCTGAAGGATAATCGCACTTTCAACAAGGTGCTATTTAAGTAGAAGTTTTTGTAAATAATACTACATCTACTGTCTCGACTGACACCACACCATTTGTTAACCGAGCTGCTTCTGTATATAATGGAAACCCTCTCATTGAGCCTCTTTTTGCTTCATGAGTCAACAGAACTCCTTGCTTTGTCATCATCACTAAATATATTTAACACTTTTTAACGCCAGGGCGACTTCTCAGGTCGCCATGGTGTTATTAATAACTTAATATCTTAATAACTTAATGAGTTGATTTTCATAGACAAAAAGCTAACAGAAAACCTTACTTTAGCTAACAGAAAACCTTACCTAGGCTAACTAAAAACCTTACTTCGACTAACAGAAACCCTTACTTTGCCCTAACAAAAACCCTTACTAGAGCCTAACAAAAACCCTTACCAAGGCCTAACAAAAACCCTTACACTGCCCTAACGAAAACCCTTACAACCCCCTAACTGAAACCCTTACCTAGCCCTAACGAAAACCCTTACTTTTGTCTAACAAAAATCCTTACTTTTTTTTTATCCTGTAAAGGGGCTCCTCCCCTTAAACCTCGCCAAAGGGGACAAGTCCCCTCTGAGGTAATTGCAAAAGTCCATTCGGTGCCAAATTCGCACTTTTTCCGTTGGTTTGGATTGTTCGCAAAGTGCCTATTGCCAAAAGGATATGTCACTTTGCGAAAAACCAAATCAACGAAAAAATCATCGAATTTGGCCCTCGAAGCGACTTTTGCAATTACCTGGACTCCCTTTTGCTTTTTATATTTATAAAAAAAGCAGAAGGGGTTCCAAGGGGGGATCGCTTAAGTTATTACACTAAAAAAGTCGAAATAAAATTTTTTATTTTTTAAGTGTGTGTAAAATAAAATGTTTTTGTATATGTTGGCGACAGATTAATTTTTTATTTTTGATTTATGTCGATTTGCCTAAATATGATTGTAAAAGATGAGAGCGAGGTGATTCAGCGCTGCCTTTCATCTTTGAAGAGCATTTTAAGTTATTGGGTCATTGTAGATACAGGATCTTCTGATGGCACGCAGGTTGTTGTTCGAGAGAGCTTGAGAGGCATACCTGGTGAGCTTCATGAAAGGCCTTGGGTAAATTTTGAACACAATCGTAATGAAGCGCTTGAGCTTGCCCGAGGAAAAGCGAGCTATCTTTTGTTCATTGATGCTGATGAGACCTTAGAAATTTCTCCCGGTTTTCATGCCAGTTGCCTAAATCAAGATGGATATAAAGTAAGGCTGATCGAAAGGAATTTAACCGACGTGTATCGTATGTCTCTTGTGAAGGACGATCGTTGCTGGTTTTGGAAAGGGGTCATTCATGAAGCTCTTTACGCGTCGCGGCCTGTGTCGATTGATGTTTTACAAACGCTTGTAAAGCATTCCTTTACAGAAGATGGGGCACGGACTCGAGATCCTAAGAAATTTGAAAAAGATGCAAAAATCTTAGAAGAGGCTCTAAGTCGAGATCCAAATAATAGCCGCTATACGTTTTATCTGGCCCAAAGCTATGGCAACGCTGGCCAATATGAAAAATCTTTGAAGTGGTATGAGCGCCGCACGAAGATGGGCTCAGATCCAGAAGAAGTTTTTTGGTCTTTTTATTGTTTAGGGATGATCCATCAGCATATCCAGTCAGATCCTAAGATGTGGATCGAAAATTATACGTTAGCCCACTTAGCAAATTCTTCGAGAGCAGAGCCTCTTTTTCAGCTCGCTCGCTATTTTTATGATCAAGGCCAGCCTCTTGTGAGCTACGCTTTGGGTAAAGAAGCTGCTTTCCTTCGTAGACCTGAGTGCGCTATGTATTATCACTCTTGGATTTACGATTATGCGGCGCTTTTTGTCCTCGCGCAAGCAACTGAAGTTCTCGGATTGAAAGAAGAAGCTTCTCGTCTTTATAAGACGCTCTCTCAAAAACAACTTCCTCAAGATATGCAGCAATGGGTTGGAGCTAGGGTGTTATGAGCATTTGTTTAAACATGATCGTGAAAAATGAAGCCCATGTGATTCGAAGATGCCTGGCTTCTGTCAAATCTCTGATTGATTATTGGGTGATTGTCGATACAGGCTCCACTGATGGGACCCAAGATCTCATCGCTCAAGAGCTGCAAGGTATTCCTGGCGAGCTTTATGAAAAGGCTTGGGTTAATTTTGGCTATAACCGCAATGAAGCTTTGCAGCTGGCCAAAGAAAAAGCTGATTATCTTCTCTTCATCGACGCTGATGATTATTTGGTTTTCTCCGATTCTTTTCAGCTTCCTTCTTTAAGCAAAGATGTCTATATCATTGTGCAAAGGGACTGTTCGACTCAAGTAGATACACAATGCATGCTATTTGCAGCAACGCGCTTGCCTTGGCGTTGGGAGGGGCTTGCACATGAAGCTTTGATCTGCCCTGAGGTAAAATCAGCCGAGCTCTTGCAGGGAATTACTAATATTTATGGACAAGATGGCTGTAGATCTCAAGATCCAGAAAAATATCTTCAGACAGTCGCTCTTTTACTAGAGGAGAAAAAGCTTCATCCGAACGATACAAAACCTATTTTTTATTTAGCTGAAGCCTATAGGGGAGCTAAAGATTATCCCAATGCAATCGCTATGTATCAACAAAGAGCTAATATGGGAGGGTTTGCTGAAGAAGTTTTTTGGGCTCTTTAATCGATTGCTAAACTAGAGTAGCTTTCAGGAACTGAT
>DAINNB010000169.1:0-3610 GCA_036736085.1 Chlamydiales bacterium | reverse complement strand
ATCAACAAAAAAGCGATAGTAATAAACGAAGAAATTCGAGCAGAGCTAGCTAAGTTAAAAGATTTAGGGGTCGATCTCGGGCTCGATGGAGTAGAAAAGATCCCTGCAGACATACTAGAGAGCCTCAAAACTGTCCTCGACTTACACAAGATCCAGGCCCAGTCAGACACGCAAAAGCAGCTGATTAACTACCAGCACATCGTCCAGCAACTCGGCTCGATGCACGACTCTATGAAAATTGTGATCAAACATCAAAGCAATTTGATAGCCACCATAACGCAAAACATGTCCCGATAAGTGTTATGATTAACCAAGAGACTCTCCAGCAATTTTTAGCCCATGTGCCAAAAAGGACTCCTTTATCGGAGAAGGAAGCCGAGAGCTTTTATGCTTTCGGCTTTTCTCTCTATGGAGCCGGCTCATTTAAAAAAGCTGCGGACGTCTTTGAAGTGCTTTGCGTACAAAGGCCGCTTCAACATAGGCATTGGTTCGGCCTCGCCTCTTCTCTGCAAGAAAGCGGCGAATATGACAAGGCCTTGCCTGCATGGGCCATGGCAGCCATCCTTGATTCATCGAATCCTTATCCTCACTTTCATGCTGCCGAATGCTGTTTTTCCCTAAAACAAATCAAGGAAGCCAAGACAGCCCTGCAAGCAGCTTTAACAAGGGTCCAAGACAACTCTACCCTAAAAGACCAAATTATCTTACTACAGCAACGATGGGATGAAGCGTTATGACAAAGACAATGAGAGTTCCGGTCGATTCCATCTTTGATGAAAAGCGAATAGACATAGACTATAGCCTAGATTTAGAAAATCTCAGAGTTCCCCTTTATTCCTCTCTCGAAGAAGAGCAGGAGAGAATTAAGCGGCTCTACATAGAGCCTACGCTCTCCCCTCTCGTCATCCCGCCAGAAAAACGATTTGCCGAAACAGGTTCGATAGAACCATCTACTTCCGTAGCCGAAAAACCAACGCATCTTCGGCCTACGCTGCCCGCTCCCAATACTTACTGCACGAATCCCATCCCAAGAACGATTACCATACAAATGAACCAGATGGAGTTCCAAGGAGAAAACCTAAACTATTTTGAAAGCCAAGTCAACGCCTATTTAGATCAGATGAAAGAGCATCAGGCCAAGCTACAAGCTCTTGTCGAAGAAGAGATCAAAGTCGGCAAAATGGAAGACAAGTGGAGTGTTTGGGAGACGATCGTCAATTATTTTACCGCAGCCTCTTCTTTAGTCATCGGTGCTGGCCTTATCGCTACCAATGGAGATCAAGGCGCCGGCATCTGCTTGATTGCCGCAGGAGGCCTTAGCCTCATCAATCAACTCATGGCCGATACAAATGGCTGGGAGGCGCTCGTCCGATTTTTCACTGAAAACGAGGAAAAACAGCAGACGATTGCCCAACAGATCCAAACAGGCATGTTCATCGTTTCCGTCTCGCTGGCAATCTCCGGTCTTGCGCTTGCCGCTTACAACAACAATCTCGCCGATGCGATCCCCAAAGATAAAGAAAGAATCCTTAAAATCGTCACTTTGGCAACCTCTCTTCTCAATGGAGGCACGCAGCTTATCAAAGGCGCCATTCAAAAAAGATCTTGCAGCATTCAAGCCGACATCATCCGTACAAATGGACAAATGGCAGATATTAGAAAGATCTTATCCCAGCTAGCCTTCAACCAGCAAGACGATTTAAAAGACATCGCGAATAGCAACAAAGCCGTAAAACAACTCATCCAAACCCTCTCATAACCATCAAGGAATGATCTTATGCAAACACCAGACGTACTCTCCTCCTCCCTCCCTTCTCTTACAAGAGAATCCCTACAAAGTTTGGCCAACCCCAAAAAATCCAATCCGCTAGTAGCCACTCAGTTCATTATCCTAGAAATGCTCCGCGTTTTGCATGAAGTCTCTATCAGCGAGCGTAAAAGTCTTGATGCCCAAAGACTAGAAATGGTCGAATTGGCCAACAAACAAGCGTCTGCCAAAGGAATGCAAGGCTGGATAGCTGCCGCCTCCGGAGCCGTAGAGCTCGCAAGCGCTTTCATCCCCATGGCGCCCTGTTTCGGAGATCGCAAAGCTTCCAAACCTCTCATCCAAATCACACAAAAAGTCGTTGGAACACTCAACAATACTGGGGCAAAATTCGTAGGATCAAAGTTCGAAGTCAAAGAACTTCTCGCCAGCACCGACTGGACTCTCGCTTCTAAACGCTACGATAACCTCTCCGAAGAAAATCGCAATAAAACAAACTCCTCAGAAAGTTTAAAGCGAGTAGCAGAAGAAGCGAGAGACGTAACAAAAAGAGTCAGCTCCGCAAACAACTAAATAGCTGATTCTCATTCTCAAAGTTGGGTCTTCGCCCCAAACCCCATTAAGGGACTATCGTCCCTTAAAACCCTGTTGTTTTTTACATTTATGGCAGAGATTTTTCTATAGAAAAATCCCAAAAAAAAGGGATTTTAAAGGGCGCCAGCCCTTTAATGGGGCTTGGGGCGAAGCCCCAATCAGACAAACCCTACAATTCTTTCTCGATTGACGCCTTTTCATTGAAAGTGATACATAAAAAAAAAGTTCAGAAACCATATAGCGTGCAATGCTTATTCTTTTAAAGATGCATACACTTCGAATTTTAGCGATGATTGGAGAGTATGTTTCTGTGTCTTCGAGTGTATTTGCAGTGGCGATTCGGAAGCCTCCATCTTGGGCTTTGGTGAGAGAGCAGCTCTATCATATTGGAGTGATGTCGCTTTCGGTGGTGGCGATTACAGGGTTTACGACGGGGTTTGTCTTAGCGGCGCAGTCATTTTATCAATTGGGCGCGAAGGGATTGTCTGGAGTGACTGGGGTGATGGTGGCGAAAGCGATGATCACAGAACTTGGACCGATCTTGACGGCGTTTATGGTGACGGGAAGGGTGGGATCTGCGATGTGTGCAGAGCTGAGCACGATGAAAGTGACAGAGCAAATTGACGCTTTGAAATCGATGGCGGTCAATCCGAATAGCTATTTGATTGCTCCTAGGTTTATTGCGGGGATTGTTATGATGCCCCTTTTGACCTTGTTTAGTATCACGATGGGGATTTTTGGCGGCTATTTGATTGCTGTTTATTTATTTCATATGTCCCCTGTGACCTATTTTGATCCGATGAGACTGCATATTACGTTATTTGATATGGCATCTGGATTAATCAAGGCGTTTATTTTTGGCCTGCTGCTGGTGACTGTTTGCTGCTATAAAGGAATGAAAGCATCTGGCGGAGCAGCAGGGGTTGGCAAATCGACAACACAGAGCGTTGTGACGAGCTACGTACTGATCCTTATTTCCGATTTTTTACTCACGATGGCGCTTAATATGATTTACCAAGAGATGAAGAGATTATGATCCGGATTAAAAATCTCTGGAAACGGTATGGGGACCTCGATGTATTGAAAGGATTAGACCTCGATGTGAAGCAAGGAGAGATCTTGGTCATCCTTGGCAGGTCGGGGGTGGGAAAAAGCGTTTTATTAAAGCATATCATAGGCATTGAATTACCGGACCAAGGTTCGATCGAAGTCAGCGGTGTCATGATCTCCGAGCTGAATAACAACGACCTT
>DAINNB010000168.1:0-3611 GCA_036736085.1 Chlamydiales bacterium | reverse complement strand
CGCCATATCTAGAAATGTCTATCCGATTAAGACTGCATGGAAAGAAAACAATATAAAAAAACTTCAAAGGGGTGTTCTATGGCTATGGGCCGGAATTCTTTCTGGGTGCGCTTTTTTAAAAATGTTTGCGTGGGGAGTCAACTAAATTTGTTTAGGTTTTTCTTGGTCTTGTTCTTCCCTGCGATTTCATTTGGATCCGTCGATGAATCGTAAGTTCAGTCTTTTGCAGAACATTTTAAATCTGAAAGATTTAATGAAAGCCTGCAAATTTTAGATGATTGGGAAAGGTCTGACCCTGCTAACACTGGCAGAGTTTTTGGAATGAAAGCCTCTGTCTATCTGGCAATGGGAGATCTCAAGACGAGCGAAGAGTTCATGACCAAATGCATCCAAAATCTTGATTTAGAGATGACATCAAACCCTTCATTGGAATACATGATTGAGCTTTACTATAAGGCGCTAAGAAGTTGCCCTAGCGATCAGATAATGCCTAGAAGCTTGGCTATGAGATGCAAACATCCTAACCATGAACAGCCAATAGGCGTAGAGGTCTAGTACTGGTTTGGGGTTGGCCAAATTGTAGCCGGCATCATAGCCGCGCCTTTTAGTGGAGGGGCAAGCGCGGCATTAATTATGTCTGGCACTGCAATCGTTGTTGATGCAGCCTGCGATGCTCTGAACAACAAAGAAATGTGGGAACGAGAGCTAAATCAAAGGCAACAACATGGATACGGGTACCAAAGAAATTCATTTTTAATTCAATCGACACCAAAGCACAATAAACTAATAGCAATCTAAGGAGTCATTTAAGTAAAAACCCAGCAGGATACTACATTCCCTTTTTGCTTGAATTATTTCAAAACGTCCTAGTGCTCCGTTTCAAAATTTTTTAAAACGGAGCACTAGAAGGTCACTGAACAAATCCTGTTAAATCAACCTCGAAAAAAGAAAAATAGGGAGCCTAGTTCAGCAACCAAACGGTTTTTAAGGTCTAAAAAAACTTTTAACAAGATGGTTGATGAGTCTCTGCAAAGTAGTTCGCTACATAATTTTGAAACAAACTAAGCAGCTTAGCTGAACAGGGGCCTGGTTTACCTGATCCTATGATCTTATCATCTATTTGCACAAGCGGGGCGACTTCTTTACGGCTAGAACACAAAAAGGCCTCTTGGCAAGAGGAGACTTCCGAAAGAGGCAATGAACGAAATTCAATCGGGAAATAAGGGGCAGCCAATTGCAATAAAATGGCCCTTGTCACACCTTTGACAATACTGTTCGAATCAGATGTGATCAATTTTCCATTTTTAAAGAAGAAAAGATTGGAAATCGTTCCTTCCAATAGCTCTTCTTGCCCATTAAGATAAATGGCGTCATCGAATCCTGTTTTTTTTGCTCTATTCATAGCAAAAATAGCAGGCATATAATTAGTGGTTTTAACCCCGGGGATAATACGAAGAAGGTTCGTTGTAAGAGCCCTCATCCCTTTTGTATAATATCTTTCCGGAGGAGGTGTGTAAGGATGGAATAGTAAAATAAGCTGAGGCGCTGTTTCCGGAAGCAATTGATCCTGGCCGCTCGGTCCTCCTGTAAGAAGAAGCCTAACTCCAGCATCAATGGGAGGATTTTTTGCCAAAAGTTCATCGACTAACTGACTTAAACTGGACAGATCCCAAGGAAAAGTTAATTCAACTTGCTCTGCAGACCATTTAAATCTCTCCAAATGATCTTGAAGATGAAAGGCTTTTCCCTGATAAATTTGCACATAATCGAAAACTCCATAGCCTCTTAACACGCTTAAATCTAAAGCGCTTACATAAGCTTCTTTCTCTGGAACAAACGTTCCATTTACATAATGAAAAATCGTCATCTTTTCCCCACGCCGCTTACCCTTATTTCCGTATATTATATAGATGAGGTTCTTGCAGGCAATGGGTTTTTTAAATTTTTACAGGAGAAAGCCATTGTTTAAAATCTTCAAGAAAACCATCCACGGATTTTGTCGTCTGGGGATGGGAAGACATGGTTTCGAAGAATTTCATGCTAGCCGTTACTATATGAGCTCCAGCTTGCTGTGCATCAGAGATATCTCGCGCATGACGGATACTTCAACCAATAATCTCAGCATCGGAACTCGTTTAAATGAGACGTACTCTAACATTGGAAAAACTCGGCAGGGGATCCGCTCCAATATCTTTCAAACGGCCCATAAAAATAGATACATATTTAGCTCCAGCGTTAGCTGCCAACATGCACTGGGCTTCATTGAAAAGGCACGTACAATTAACCGGAATGCCTCGCCGACTCAGTTGATAAATCACTTCTAATTCACCCCAGCCAATAGGGATCTTAATATTAATATTCTTGTAATCAATCGTTTGCAAAAGCTCGGTTGCTTGCGCCAACATCTCGCTGGGATTCGGGGTAAAAATCTCCACACTCAACGGCAGAATTTGATCGTAGGCCTTACAAAGATCCGCCATTTTTTGAATATGTTTTACAAAATTTGTCTTGGGTTCTTTGCTGATAATCGATGGATTGGTCGTAATCCCCCTAACAATCCCCCTCTTTAAGCAATTATCCAACTCACTCAAATTAGCTGAATCTAAAAATATCTTCACAACAAGCCTTTATTACAAAATAATTTTCGTTTGCTATAAATAACAAATAAAACAAAAAAAATCAAAAACAGAAAATATGAGCAATATAGAAAGGCATTTTAAAAAAATTGAAAAACAAAAAGAGAGGTCAACCATTCCTGGAGTTGACTGTATATATTTGATCAATTTAGATGAACGGCCAGAAAAATTAGCTAATAGTTTAGAGCAATTAAAACCTTTTGGGATCACTCCTCAACGCTTCCCTGCCATTTATGGTTGGGGGCTGACGCAAGAAGCTTTTAACGAAATAGGAATGAAATTTCTTCCGCCTATGGACTTTGCTTTTGATGGACAAGTATTTTTCCGCCCCGCGTCCGATCAGCTCGATAAAGGAGAGCCTTTAAAGACCTCTTCTTACGGGAAAACCTGCGTGCATCGAAGCGTAAGCGCAGGAGCCCTAGGAGGAGCTCTCAGCCACCTCTCTTGCCTCCAAGATGCCTACGACCAAGGATATGAAACCATCTGGATTTTAGAAGATGATATCACCCTAACAAAAAATCCGCACGAACTGAGTCATTATCTTCAAAATCTTGACAGATTAACTTCTTGGGATATGCTTCACACGGATGACGATCTGCATTTCAAGCCCTACGGCACTTTAACGCTTCAATTGCGCCCCGACAGATCTCCTTTCCAACATACAATGGAACACACCCTCTTAGGAGATGATTTCTTCAAAATCGGAGGGCGCTGGCAACTTCACTCCGTCATCTACCGACGCTCCGGCGTGCAAAAAATCCTCAACTATGTCAAACAATTTGGTCTTTTTAAGAATTTAGACGAAGAGATCAACTTTGTCCCTGGCATCCAAATCTACAATCTACGATGCGGCCTTGTTCATGGAAGAAACAGAACGACTTCGGACACGCAAAAAAAATTCTTTTTACGCTAAAAACGAACAATCTATCGATTCTATGAATTATAAAGGGCTCCGCCCTTAGACCCGCCAAAGGG
>DAINNB010000167.1:0-3689 GCA_036736085.1 Chlamydiales bacterium | reverse complement strand
CTAAGGCGGAAAAGTGTTCTTCGGCCACAAGCCCCAAAGCTTCTCTAACTGTGCTTGCTTGAATGGAAGAAGAGGAAAAGCAAAGAATTTGGTCGAATAAAGATTCTGCATCGCGAAGCGACCCGTCAGCGAAAGACGCGATGAGATGGAGGGCTTCAGACTCTACTTCGCGTCCCATGTCGGCTGCTATATCGGCAAGCTTGTTGGCGATGAGATCAGGGTCGATCCTTGATAGGTCGAAACGTTGACAGCGGCTGATGATCGTGGGCAGCACTTTATGAGGTTCTGTTGTGGCAAAAAAGAATTTAGCCCTCTGTGGGGGTTCTTCTAGCGTTTTTAAAAGGGCGTTGAACGCCTCTTTTGTCAGCATGTGCACTTCGTCGATGATGTAGATTTTGTATTGGCCATGCGAAGGAGCGTAGCCGACGGTTTCATTGATTTGGCGGATGTCGTCGATCCCGCGGTTCGAGGCTCCGTCAATCTCTATTACATCGAGCGATTGGCCTGATCCAATTTCTATGCAAGAAGGGCAGGCGTTGCAAGGTTCGAAGTCGGGCCCTCTTTGCAGACAATTCAGCGCTTTGGCAAATAGGCGGGCTAGGGTCGTTTTGCCCACGCCCCGCGAGCCGCAAAAGAGATAAGCGTGCGCTATTTGATCGAATTGTAAGGCGTTTTTGAGCGTCGTAAGCACTGTTTGCTGCCCTACGACATCGAGGAATTTTTGCGGACGGTATTTACGCGCTAGAACTTGATATTTTTTTCCCATGCTATACCCTTAAAGAGCCGGTGAAAATTTAAGATTTTACTTAGCGTGATGATAACATCAACTAGCTAAAAACCCTAGACAAAAAGAAAAAACAACGGATCATCCAGAATACAGCCCAGTATGGAGAATGGGAATTTTGCTGTCCATATTGAAAAGTTGACTGAAACCTAACAGACTGTCTATGACCTGAGCTTCTGTCGATTTTAGGGCTCTTTTGAGTTGACTTCACCTCTAAAATCGACGAAGTTTGGTGCGTGGAGAGTTTTCGAGAATAGGTCAGCAGCGAGCGCCTTCGAACCAAAGGTTCGTAAAATTCTCAACAATTTGCTACACTGAGAATATGAAAGAATCCGATGAGTTCAACGGAAAATGGCAAGCGTGGCTTTCTGCCAACGATAGAGGTTGGCGGCTGGTTGTAGGTTTTGTCTGCGTCTTATGTCTCGCTTTGTTTCTCCACTTTAGGGAAGTTCGTTTAGAAGTGCTGCAGCTTAATGGGATAGCTCCCCGTTATACTGTGGCGCAAGTGGATTTTGAGTTTCCTGATTATGAAGCGACGATTATCTTGAAGCAAGAGGCTACCAAAGATGTCGGGGCCGTTTTTCAGATCGATGACAAGCAGATTCGAGACGTCCGTTATGATCTGGAAAATGTTTTAATCCATAATCAAAATTGGCGAAAGGCCGCGCCCTCTAGCACGTTTGAAGAGATGTACAAGGCCGCGGACGAGCTTGAAACTCTTTTGATTGAAGCCCGTTTTACAGACGCGCGGACGCTGCAGAAAATCAGCGAACTCAATTTGGCAGATAGCTCTTATTATGAATATGTTCCCCAGCAAATAGAGCAGCCCCTCTCCCTGCCTTCTGACTTTTGGGATCGGAGCGCGGAGCTCCTCTCTATGGAGCACACCTTTCGGAAAGAAGCTGTCGATTATGTTATTGGCGCGTTCGAAGGGAAAAAATGGCTGCTTTTGCAAGACTTCGCTTTAGAAAGATCTCTCCGCTCTCAAGTCAGCCACACAGTCCCTGAGAAGATTACGACGGATCGGGCGGGTACTCGGATCATTGACTATGGAGAGAGGGTCACATCCAGGCATTTGACGATGATGCAGGCGATGAAGCAGGCGATTTCAGAAAGTCGCAAGATTTGGGATCCTTTAACGATTATCGCCAGCCTTCTCCTCTCGCTTATTTTCATTGTGATCTCCGCTCTTTATTTCCGCATCAGTCAACCTGCTTTCATCCGTTCTCTTCAACAGATCTCTCTTTTTGTCTGTATCGTCCTTTTAACGCTTCTTTTTGCGAAGCTGACAGAATACGGTCTTTTGAAAAGCTCGAGCAGCATGATCGAGGCCATTCGCTATCCGATCGTTGCTCCTTTTGCCACGATCCTCATTTGCATTCTTCTCTCGCCGAGGACCGCCCTTTTTGCGGCGACTTTTCTCTCCATCATTCTCTCGGTTAGCCTTGCTGTCGATCACAGCCGCTTTTTGATTTTAAATCTTGTCACTTCGATCGTTGTCATCATCGCGACCCGTTCTCTGAGAAAGAGAAAAGAGGTGTTCGCCGTTTGCATGAAGTCTTGGCGCAGCGCGATTCCTGTCCTCTATGCTTACACTCTGAGTGAGGGGCGCTTTGGCAGCTACTCTCTCTTTACCGATATCGGATCGGCCTTTGTTTTCCTCTTCGCCACCTCTGTCATCGTCGTCGGCCTCCTTCCCGCCTTAGAGCTTGTCTTCGGCGTCCTCACCGATATGACGCTCATGGAATACATGGATCCCAACAATGAACTTCTCCGCCGCTTGGCTTTTGAGATCCCAGGCACTTATCAGCATTGTCTCGTTCTCGGCAACCTGGCCGAAAGCTGCGCTCAATCTATCGGCGCCAACGGCCTTCTTTGCCGCGTAGCTACTCTTTATCACGATATCGGCAAAATGAACAACCCTCAGTTCTATACCGAAAACCAGCAAAACGCCGTCAACATTCACCAGCTTCTCACTCCCATCGAATCCGCGCAAGTCATCATCTCCCACGTCAGCGATGGCGTTATCCTTGCCAAGCAATATCGCCTCCCGCAAGCTTTCATTGACATCATTCAAGAACACCACGGCACCACTCTCGTCTACTACTTCTATCGCAAACAGCTTGATCTTAAAGGAGGCCGCGTCGATGAAGTTGACGAATCCCTCTTCCGCTACCCCGGCCCTAAACCTCGCAGCAAAGAATCTGCTATCGTTATGATCTGCGACTCGATTGAAGCCGCCTCTCGCTCCCTCGAAGAAATCTCTGAGCCCGTCGTCACAGAAATGATCGACCGCCTCGTCTCCGAAAAAGCCGACGACGGCCAGTTCGCCGACTGCCGCCTCACTTTTGAAGAACTCGGCAAAGTCAAACGCACACTCGTCAAAGCCCTCCTCCTCACTCACCACGTACGCATCAAATATCCTAAAAAAGGAAAAGTCTAATAGCTTTTGGTCTCTTTCTTGGGGCTTCGCCCCAAACCCCATTAAGGGACTATCGTCCCTTAAAACCCTGTTGTTTTTTGGGGTTTTTTTATTGAAAAATCTTGAGTGGGATTGTGTTTTTAATGTTTGTTACGTAGGCATCAAGTATCTTAAGAAAGGGAAAGTTTAACAGTCTTTGGTTTCTTTCTTGGGGCTTTGCCCCAAACCCCATTAAGGGACTATAGTCCCTTAAAACCCTGTTATTTGTTGGATTTTTCTACCGAAAAATCTTGAGTGTGTTTGAATTTTCAACGATTTCAATTCAAATTTTCGATAGAAAAATTGGTAGATAAAACAAAGGGGATTTTAAAGGGCGCCAGCCCTTTAATGGGGTTTGGGGCGAAGCCCCATCAGGGGAGGAAGGATTTAGGTTGGGGTTGGGGGGGGGGGGGGAGGATGGGTGGGTGTGGGGGGGGTAGTGGG
>DAINNB010000166.1:0-3767 GCA_036736085.1 Chlamydiales bacterium | reverse complement strand
AAGCGCTGGGTGAGGCCGGCATGAGTTATTTTCGTTTTGAGATCTTTCATCGCTCTAGCCGCTCAAGGGCCCGCGTAGGACGGATTCACACGCCCCACGGCATCATCGACACGCCTAATTTTGTCGCGGTCGGAACCAATGGGACTCTAAAAGCTCTCGACAACCGGATGGTCGATTCGATCGGTCTACAGCTTATGTTCTGCAATACGTACCATCTTTTACTTCAGCCCGGTGTCGATGTCGTTCGTAGGGCCGGAGGCCTTCATCAGTTCATGAACCGGAAAATGCCGATCATCACCGACTCCGGCGGCTTTCAAGTGTTTTCTCTCGCCTACGGTTCTGTAGCGAGCGAGCTGAAAAGCTGCGGCGCAAAAAAGCAAGACGGCCATGTTTTGAAAATCAATGAAGCCGGCGTCCTCTTCCGCTCGTATCGAGATGGCTCCAAGGTCCTTCTCACTCCAGAAAGTTCTGTTCTTGCGCAAAAAGCCCTCGGCGCTGATATCATCATCCCTTTCGACGAGCTTCCTCCTTATCATATCGACGCGCAAAAGCTCAAAGCTTCTCTCGATCGGACGCATCGCTGGGAAAAGCGCTCTCTCGACGAGCATTTGAAAAACCCGCAGAACCAAGCCATGTATGCTGTCATCCACGGCGGCGTTGATCCTGAGCTTCGCAAAGAGAGCTGTTCGGCCCTCACTCAACACCCGTTCGATGGTTTTGCCATCGGCGGCAGCGTGGGCAAAACCAAAGCGGAAATGGTCTCCATGCTCCACACCACCCTCCCTTGTCTGCCTGAAGACAAGCCCAATCACCTCCTCGGCATCGGCGATCTTGAATCACTCAAGCAGTGCATCCCCATCGGCATCGACACTTTTGACAGCTCTTATCCCACGCGCGCTGCAAGGCATGGTCTTCTCCTCACTCAAGAAGGCGGCCTAAAAGTCTCTAAAGCCGAACACGCAAATTGCTTCGGCCCCATCGAGCACGGTTGCACCTGCTGGACCTGCCAGCATTTCACCCTCGCCTACCTTCATCATCTCTTCAAGGCCAACGAACTGACCGCCTACACCCTCGCTAGCGTTCATAATCTCCATTTCATGGTCGCTCTTATGCAAAGCTACCGCGAAGCGATTTTGCAGGATCAGGTTTAGTTGGGGCGCGGCCCCAAACCCCGTTAAAGGGCTGCGCCCTTTAAAATCCCTTTTATTTTGGTTGGATGTATAGAGGAGATTTTTAATTTCTAGGAGGAGATGCTGCTTTTATTTCATTTATCGATTTTAGCAATTCTTGTTTCGCTAAAGCATCTTTTCGAGACAAGAGAGGGTTCGCTGCATCCCAAATCCGATCTAACCCCAAACCAACTAAAGTTCCGCCGACTCTAAAGCCGCCTCGAGAAATAAATAGTAAACCAGCAACAACTTCGCCTACGCCTAAATTTTAATTTCTTCGTTGGTCAGCTAGTTGAGGAAAGTCTGAGTCTCGATATTCATGGTAGTGTATTGGAGCTAGAGGCGAAGCTGCGCTGCATATTAAGAATCGCCAATTTTGACTTTTGCGTTCTATGTTGTCCTGAAATGCCCAAGAACCTTTGTACTGATCTGAAATAACGTCTCTTCCAGTAGGTTCGATAGCAAATAGTTTTGTGTATGAACCATATTTTCTATACCACATAAACTGATTCGATATGGCAATTAATTTTCTAGGGTCTTCTCCTAATTGAGATGCTTGCATGTATCCATTTTGAAAGGTGAAAAAGGCTTTGGTCGATTGTCCAAGAGATTGCAGGATAAAGGCTTCATGGAATTTTAATCCATATTGAGTCTTTTCCTCATCAGTAATACCAAAACAACGAATCGAAAAAATAAGAGCAAGGATCAATAATTTAATCATATTTCAACATCACCGTTTTCATCAAAAATACCCAATTTATTGAGAGGCAATATATAGAGATGATACAAAAAAACATCATAAGAATGAAACTTTTAACATTATTTTTTTCTTGTAATTGCTTAAGAAAAATAGCCATTCCTGAAAGAGAAAAACAACCGAGAGCGATTAAAAATAAACTCAGCGTTCGGTAATATCCAGCTGAAGTGGGTGTTTTAAATTCTCCTACGGCATGAAGAAGCAGGAGAAAAGATGGAGTTAGCAGATAGAGACAGATCCATCCTAAAAATATAGCAGACGCGAAATCACGAGATTTTTTTGTTCTTCTCCAATCAGTAAAACATTTGTATATGCAAGGCATTAGTATTAAAAAAGCCAAAACAAAGAAACAGAAGGAGATAAAGTAAGGATTTATCAGAACGTCGAAAAAACTCATACAAGACAAAAATTTGTTGTAGAACATTCATCCTCTACTTTTTTTTGTTGAAATTCAAGGTTTTTTTTATTTTTTCGCGAGTTAAAAATTGGCTATTGGATGGGGTTAAGTTGCCAAGAAACCATTCTCGTCCCTTCTTGAGTTATGAGTGGTATGAAGGGTTGGACCCTTTAAAATCCCTTTTTTTTGGTTGGGTGTATAACCTATGTATAACCATGTATGACTTGGTATAAGTAGGTATAAAATATGGATGTAAGGTTCAATCCTTCTTCGTTCATTCTTAAGTGAATGGCGATATGAAGAACTGATGCTCTTTACCCCTCTCCCATTTTTTCTTTCGTTAGATGTTTAAAGAGGGGAGTTTGGTGGTTTTTAGAGCCTCGATTTTTCTTTGCAGGCGCTCGATTTTTTGAGATTTGGCAAGGTATTGATAATAGCGTAAAGATTTCTCTTTTGAAGTCGTCAAGCCTCCTCGGCCTTCTTGATAAAAAATGGCCATCATGTACAAAGCTTCAGGATATTTGGCTTTGGCTGCAGCCCTGTAGTAAGAGAGCGCATTTTCATCTGATTGAGCTAGTCCCCCTCGTCCCTCTTCATAGAAAATGCCAATCGCAAACCAGGCTGCTATCTGATTTTGTTCGCTCGCTTTACTATACCAATAAAGTGCTGTTTCGTCTGATTGTACGATTGTAGGGGGGGCTAGATGATATAAACGGCCCGTTTCATATTGTGCGAGGGGATGCCCTTGATGCGCAGCTTTTGTGAGCCAATAAAGCGCTAATTCATTTGATTGAGTAACTCCTTTAACCCCTGATCTATAAAAATCGGCGAGGGTGATTTGCGCTTGTAGCACACCTTGGGTTGCTGCCTTTGCATAATAGTAAAAGGCGCGTTCGTCCGACGGAGCTACATGGATCCCTTTTTGGTACATATCTGCTAAGTCTATTTCGGCAAGCGGATCGCCTTTTGATGCTAAAGCGTTGAGATATTCGAATTTTTCGGAAAATAATTGTTCTTTTAATTTTTCATGGATAGAGAGCGGTTTTGATTGGCCATTAGGAAAGTAGGCTTCGGTTAGCAGATTATTTGACTCATCGAAGCAAAGAAGTTGAGATGGGTTAAGTGAGCCGACGAATAGGGTTCTTACTGGGTCGATGTTATCTTTGCATGCCAAAACTGTCCGCTGAGATAGTTTTGCGATATGCGGTGCAAAAATAATTCCGGCTTTGCAAGCAACGAGCATGATGATGGCAACAGGAGATAGAAAGGAAAAGACCTCTTCTTGAAAATCTGAGGTTGTTAAAAATTCTTCCTTTCCGCAACGGAGTCTTTCGCCATTTCCATGCATAATTACATAGAGCAAGTTGATGTCTTTTTGGTAGTTTTCTGAAGTTTGTTGGATAGCCGGGCTCCAGGGTGCCTTTGATCCTATGACTCTAATGGC
>DAINNB010000165.1:0-3794 GCA_036736085.1 Chlamydiales bacterium | reverse complement strand
TTATTCGTTTAGATGATCTTTTTCTTTATGAGGGTGGTTTTTATGAAACAGGTGCTGGCAGTTTTAATTTGCATGTAGAAAGAAAAAATACTGACCTCCTTTCTTCTGAAGGGGGGATCGATTTCTCGCAGTGTTTTCAAGTAGGCTGGAGAACGTTTTCTCCGTTTTGCGAGTTAAGTGTAATTTATGAAAAAAGATTTTTCGGTCAACATGAAGTAGCTTCATTTGGAAATTGTTGTCCAATGAATGTCACGGGTCTGTATCCATCTAGAATATTGGCTGGAGCTTATCTAGGATTAAACTCTGCGACCCCTTTTTCCGATTTTTCTTTCTTTTATCGGGGCAAATATAGCTATAAGTTTCAAGATCACTCTCTCTATTTTCAATGTGGAGCGAAATTTTAAGGCTGTACCTATAGCTGGGGCCATTGCTAAAAATAGGAGTGTTTCTCGTTTTTTTTCAAAGCCTCCAAGCCTTTTACAAGTTCTTCTTCTTGGTCTGTAAAGGCAAAGCGGACGTGTTTTTCCATCCCGAACCCAATGCCGGGAACGAGAGCTACATGGCACTCTTCAAGCAGCTGCTTGCAAAAGGGCACGGAGTTTTCCTCTCTGATCTTGACAAAGAAATAGAGCGCAGAGGGGGCTGGCTTCATATTTTTTGAAAACAGGCGATGAAGAGTATCGAAGAAAAGAGTTCTTCTCCGCCTCATTGTCTCTCTCACATAGCTCGATACGGCGTCGGCATTTGACAAAGCTCCGATGGCAGCTTTTTGGCTAATAAGGGCAGTTCCTGTTGTGCTTTGACTTTGCAATGCGATCATATTGGAGATGACCTCCGAGGGGCCGAACGCAAATCCCACTCTCCAGCCTGCCATGGCAAAATTTTTCGAGCAGCTTTCAATCACAATGACCCGAGAGCGGTGTTCAGAAAACGAAGAGCAGGAGACAAAGGGATGTCCGTCAAACACAAGTTCGCTATAGACCTCGTCTGAAATGACCATAAGGTTCATTTCAGCTGCGATATCGAGCAGCTCTGCGATCTCTTCTCTTGAGTATAAGGCCCCCGTTGGATTGCAGGCGTTATTGAACAAGAGAACTTTGGCCTTTTTGGTTATATGGGACCTCAAAGAATCTGGCGTGAGCTTCCATTGCTGCTCCTCTGAAGTCTTAATGGGGCGCGGAACAGCTGAGGCCAGTTTGATCATTTCGGGATAGGAGACCCAATACGGGGCCGCGATGAGCACTTCGTCTCCAGGTTCAGTCAGGATCTGAAGGGCTGAATAGAGTCCAAACTTTCCTCCGCAAGTGACCACAGTTTCATTGACGGCATATTCAGCTTTGTAGCGCCGCTTCATCCAATTGGCCGCAAGAGAGCGAAGATCGAGCAGGCCAGCGACGGGAGCGTAAGGGCTGATGGCTTCTTGCAAAGCAAGTTCTGCCGCCTCGAGGATCGAGGGGTGATTATTGACGATAGGATCTCCCGCGGAAAAATTAAACACATGGATTCCACTTTTCTTCATTCGGTCCGCTTGGGCGCTAATGAGGTTGATAGGAGAGGGGGTTAAGTGTTTCATGCTTTATCCACAATTGGTGAAATTGATCTTCAATTTCTTTTTATGACAAAAATCTTCTAACTGCAACAGCTATGTGCATGCTGTAGATTTGGATTGGAATGGGACTATTTATACGGAAACAACCTGAAGAATCGGTTTTTAGCAAGTCGGCTGCTCAAAATTTTCATTCGGATCGAGGGGCCATTGCTGGAGGCGAGGCTCGAGTGAGAATCAAAATTTTGAGCTAAAGCCAATGCAGTAAAAAACCGATTCTTCAGGTTATTTCGGTATAAATTGTATACTGCTATTGTAGGGAATAGACCTGGAGAATCCTTTGCAAAATTTACCTTGTTGTACTCAATGCGGCTCTGAACTTACTTATGAGGACTGAGAGATGTATATTTGTCCGGAATGCGCTCATGAGTCGCCCAAAAAAGTTGAACCTGAACTGGATGAACGGAAGTTCATTGTCAAAGATGCTCATGGCAATATTCTTCAAGATGGTGATAGCGTGACCATCATTAAAGACATCAAGGTCAAAGGATCTTCATCTGTTATTAAGATCGGCGTGAAAGTGAAAGACATCCGTTTGGTCGAAGACACAAATGGCCATAATAGCGATGCGAAAATCAAAGGTTTCGGCGAGATCATGCTAAAGTCTGAATTTGTGAAAAAATGCACAGAATGAAGATGCTTTGAAACTGAATTTAATTCCGGACAAGGACACGTGTTTTTTCGATTGTGTTTGGGCTATAATTCTTTAAATAAGAGAAGGCTCAGGCCGGTGGAGAGACTGGTGGCAAGACAAGATGTGTTCTATCGATTTAGCTGTATTGGCAAGAAGGAATTCGCCAGCGGATAGATGAGTAACTATGATCATGGCGATTAGGATATCGTTGAAGATAAGTGAACGAGCTTTTTCTTGGTAGTTTTGAAACATATGAGGTAAGAGATCATCGCTTGGCATGTTTTCAAAAGCTCTGGTTTTGAAAAATTCATTCACAGCATTTGCGCAGTGAGAAGCTTCGATAAATCCTTTATTTACTCCTCTTTCTAAGACCATTCCAGAACTTGCATCTCCCGCCAGAAGAACGATGCTTTGTCCATGTCGCTCAGCCACAGTTTCGCTTCGGTAAATTTTTAGAGGAAAAGCGATGATTTTTTCCCTAAAATAATCTCCTTCTCCAAAGTCGTGATCGGCAAAATATCTTGTGAAATGATGGTATATAGACTGGATATTCGGATCATCATTTCGAAGGGATTTAAGCTCTTGCATAGTCCAGGGGTTTTCATAAGATCCTTTTTCTGCTTCACCTTCTGTATTTCTTAAACTAAGATAGATCTCTTCTTTAATAAATTTATGCAAAGAGACAGTGATAGGCTGGCCGGGTTCTTTTCTTCTTCCTACAGTTTCAAAATCAAAACCTTTTGCTTCGATGTATTGAAAGGATGCATCGAGCAATTTTCTGGGCCGCACCTCATCGGTTTTGTATTTAAGTTCAAGTAGGTAGCTTAAAGTGAACTCGCTCGCCAATTGTATTTTTAAGGCTTGTCTTACCTGACTTCTTGCTCCGTCAGTGCCAATGATGACTTTTGCCTGCGTTTCTTGGACAAATCGATCGAAACCGTCTTTTTCAACTGCATATTCAGGTCCTTTAAAGACGCGGATGCCCAGATCGTGAGCTTTTTTCGTTAATTTGTCTTGGATTTCTGTGGTTGGGATCGATTTTCCCTTCCAGCCTTGAAATAGCTCAATGAGGGCTGTTTGCTCTTGATCTTTAAAAGGAGAGCTTTTCAGTGTTCGAACTAATGCGCGGATGGAGTCGTTTTGAATCCGAAGGGCGTGCTCCCGAGTCGCCTCCACTCTTTTTTCAAAAACGGAAATATTAATATCTCGATTAAGAACTTTTAGCGTGCAAGCCGTAGCGAGTCCTACAGGGCCTGCTCCAATAACAGCCACATCGCATTTAATATCAAATTCCATGTTTTATTCTCTTTTTTAATTTGTAATAATTTAGCTATTCATTTAATTAATGTCAATGTTGTTTTTATGTGTAAAGTGAAAATTTCAAGAATTTCTCTAGTTCTTTACGCTAAAAGAATTGCTTCCTTGACTTTTCGGTATGGCCATACAAATCAAAGATATGTGTGAAAACAGTATGATTAGACTAGTTTGACCAGGGGGGGGATATGACTAAATTGAATGGAGAAAAAAGTGAACCGGCTATCGAAGATGATATGA
>DAINNB010000164.1:0-3829 GCA_036736085.1 Chlamydiales bacterium | reverse complement strand
ATAGCTCTTAGCCTCTTGGATTCAGTCTATGCAGAAACGGCTGGAGTGATAGGAGGATATAGCGGAGTTTATCTAGTTGACGTGAATACGCCTTATGCAGCCCTCGTAGACTCTTCCGGGGGGATATTTCCTTTGTCGAATCTTCCTACAGGAGACACTTTTAACTCTATACAAAGCGTTTCCATTAATAGCTCTGCGCAGTCTAACCTTGTTGGCCATTTTGGTGCGGCGGGGGTTGGCGGAGGGGGATATGAAGCTTTCGTAAGCTCCTCCGGCAATGTGTCCGTGTTGCCCTCAGTGCCTGTTGCTACATTTTTTCATTGTTCGACCAATTCTGCTAGAGACTCTATCGCGGTAGGTGGCGATGGAGCTCGAATCGGGTATCGGATCGATTCAATGGGAGTTTTGTCTCCTATTAGCATGCCTGGAGGCGGAGGAACTTTGCTCGCATCAGCTCTGAATGATTCAGGTTTGGCTGTCATAGGTGGACCCGGTTATGCAGCTGTTGTTCAGCCAAATAGTTTAACCCCGGGGCCCTCCCTTTCTGTCGCCAACATCAATAGCGTAGCAGTCAATGCTTCTGGAAATTCTTTGCTTGGAGGAGTAAATTACGCGCAATTTTTTGACTCTCAAGGAAACTCTATTGCCTCAGTTTCTTTGTCTGGAGGTCCAACGCTAAGCAGTGTTGCTATAAATGATTCCAATCTTTCTCTAATTGGCGGTTCAACTGCAGGACCCGTTCCTTATGCAGGCCTTGTTAATCTTTCGGGCATGCCTACCCTATTGTCCGGGCTGCCTTCAAATGGCATGATTGCAAGTGTTGATATAAACCAATTCGGCTATGGTATTATAGGAGGGCAAGATGGAGATACCACTTCTGCTTATGCTTCATTTGTTGATCCGGCAGGCGTTATTTACCCTATTTCTGGATTGCCTATAGGAACAGGTGCTTCAATCAATAGCGTAGCTATCAATGATTGGGGCGTTGCTTTACTGGGTGGTACGTTAGATGGTTCTACGGCTTACGCTGCTTTGGTGAGTCCTTGGGGTGGTATAACTCCGCTTTCCCTTAATGCTCCTCAAGTGATCTATAGCGTTTCGATCCGCAACTTTGTTCCGTCCAACGATTTAAGCGGGAATAATCTGGCGTTTGCTGAGTATATTAAAGATTATGCCCGGAATAAAATTGTGTACTTTATCCCATCTTTGCTTGCGGGGACATTGAATGAAGCTTTAGAAAGCGCGGCTCCGACGCGCAATGCAGCTTCTTTATTCACTGCAGACAATAATCTTTTTTATTTGAACCATAGCTTATCTACTCATTTGCGAAACCATTGGCATTTTAGAAATCGCAAAAGAGCTCTTTCTCAAGCGGCTCCAGCAGCTTCAAGTGAGATCGAACCTTTGCTTACGGAATCAGATGTTGTCGCCGGGTGTTTGCCTAAAAGAAGGTCTCTTCAAGGGTGCCAGCCAATGGTTAGCTGTGAAGAGGACCGCCCTTATTCTTTTTGGTTGGAACTTATTCAAGCGAGAGCGTTTCAAGATGCGCAGCTTCAAACTCCAGGTTTTCAAGCTTCTGTAGGAGGGGGAGTTTTGGGATTCGACGGACAAATCGGCGAAGAAGTGCAGGCAGGGCTTGGTATGGCCTATACGTTTACCCATATTCATGAAAAGGAAGGTTCCGGCTTTAGTGATTTACATCAGGAATATGCATTTCTTTACGCTACTTGGAGCGATCAGCAGATGTATGTGGATTTGGCCTGCTGGGGCGGCGCGATGCAGATCCATCAAGTGCGCAATATTTATATGACGGGATGGAATTTTGTCTCCACCTCATCTGTTGGAGGCTGGCAGCTGGCTCCTCATTTTGAGGCAGGCGCTGATTATGTTCCCAATAAGGAGTGTATTGGGCCCGTTAAAGCGTCGGCTCATTGGAGCGCCAATCCATTTGTCATGCTCGACTGGATTAGCGCCTGGCAAGAGCGATATCAGGAAAAAGGAAGCGGCCCATTTAACGCCGCTCAAAAAGCTCATTATTCTTCATTCCTTCGGACAGAGATCGGTCTTCGCTTTTATGAACCGATCACCTTTCAGGCCTGGCGCCTTGTGTTTGAAGAAAAGGCAAGCTTTGTTAATAAAACTCCTTTCGGCGTTGGTAAAATAAGCGCTTATCTTGTCGGTTCGCCAGGTTCTTTCACTGTGGAAACGCTTACAAAGCCGCAGAACTTAGGTGCTGTGGAATTTGGGATCATCATGGAACCTCTCGACCATAAATACCCTTATGGTTCCCTTTCTTACCAAGGGGAATTTACTACTTCTTCACAGCTTCATCAGGCAACTTTAGAAGTCTCTTTGGATTTTTAAATTTTTTTTATGAATCTACTTGCATGAATTATAAAAAATACTTACATATCATAGGAGAAGAACAAAATGCATGGATGCGTTTTCTCTTAGAAAAGGAAATGGGTTATGGCAAAAGCAAAGAAAAAAACAGTGGCTAAAAAAGTTGTTAAAGCAAAACCAAAGGCAGCAGTCAAAGCAAAGCCTAAGGCAAAACCAAAGGCTGCTGCGAAAGCAAAGCCTAAAACAAAAAGAAAGTCAGGTCTCGCTCAGATGAACTACACAGTCTCCGCTGAGCTGGAAGCAATTGTAGGCGCTAAAAAACTGACGCGCCCAGAAATTGTAAAAAAATTGTGGGTCTATATTAAAGCTCACAAATGCCAAGACATGAAAAATAAGCGGATGATCAATCCTGATCAAAAGCTCAGCGAAGTGATCGGCAAAAAACCTGTCGATATGCTGAAGCTCGCAGGACATTTGAATAAGCACATTCAAAAGTAAATTTCTTTTTCTTGCCGCTTATGCAAGCGTAAGCGGCAAGAAATCTTTAATCACATAGCTGCAATTTAGCGAACTTAGCGACTAGCGTTCTGTTAGTGGCCGTCTCAGGAAAATGAACATCATAAGTAAGTCCAAATGAGCTGTGGTATGCTTTTTTGATGATCCCTCTTCCAAATTCCTTATGAAGTACTGTATCTCCTAATGAAAATCCCTCTGGATCGCCGGAAGGCTCCTGTGCCGGTTGGTAGCGAACGGCTGTTTGCGATAGGTTATGAAGGTAGTGGGATGGAATTTCTTTTAAAAAGCGAGATGGTCTCATTAGTCTTGGCGAGCCCCAAAGGTAGCGATACGACGCAGCGCATAGGTAGAGAAATCTTTTTGCTCTTGTCATCCCGACATAGCAAAGGCGCCTTTCCTCTTCAACCTGCATCGGCTCGCTGAGTGAATTGGCGTGAGGCAAAAGCTCTTCTTCAAGTCCGACCAAAAATACTAAAGAAAACTCTAGGCCTTTGCTGTTGTGCAGCGTCATGAGTTTAACAGAGGGAAGATGGCTTTGCTCTTCTGCAGAGGTTCTTAAGGAAAGTTCTTCTAAAAATTGAACTAGCGTGGGATGCTCTTGCTCATCTTCCCATTCCGCAGCTTTTCCAATGAGTTCGTTCAAGTTTTCTTTTCGATCTTGGGTTGTTTCCGGATCTTCCTGCAGGTATTGAAGATAGCGAGACTCTTCAATCGTCTTGGAGATCAGCTCGTGGACTTTAAGATGGGGCCGCGCCTGTCTTAGCGAGCGAATGAGGCGCACATAATTTTCCAAACCCCCTTTTTGCTTTGCTGTGAGGGAGGTTTTGTCTGAATAGGACACAGCATTTTCGCAAAAGGAAAAAATAGGTTCTTGGCCTGCTGCTTCTACTAATTTTTCCAATGTAACAGCGCCGAGGCCGCGTTTGTGCAAATTGATCGTTCTCAAAACAGAGATGAGGTCTGTATCGGA
>DAINNB010000163.1:0-3868 GCA_036736085.1 Chlamydiales bacterium | reverse complement strand
GGGTCTTTTGCTGGATGGTTTTGAACTCGAGATCGGCTTTGACCTGTTCGAGACGGATGGGGAAGAATTCGGGGGAGAGAAGGTCGGAGACGAGTTCTCGGTAAGAGCGGCGGATGTTGGGAGGGGCCCAGATGGTAATGTGGACGCCGGGCTGGTAAATCGGGTCGAAATAGGGGATGACGATGAAATGGTCCCAGTGGGAATGACTCAAGAAGAGATGGATCTCTTTGATGTTTTGTTCGACGAGCTTTTGGCCGAGCTCGCGGATGCCCGTGCCTGCATCGAAGATGCAGACGATGTCATCGTAGCGAAGCTCAAGGGCGCAGGTGTTGCCGCCGAACTCGGCGTACTCGGGCCCGCTAACAGAGCAAGAACCGCGGGTGCCCCAAAATTTAAGATAGTTCTTCGTCATCCGAATCCTCATCTGAATTGGCCGATTGGTTGGCAAGTACCCTTCTTGGGCGAGCGCCTTCTTGCGGACCGATGATGCCGTTCATCTCTAAAGCGTCCATGAGGGAAGCGGCCCTTGCGTAACCGATTTTGAGCTTTCTTTGTAAGTAAGTTGTGGATGCGCTCTTGGAAGAGAGGACGGTGCTGAGCGCTTGATCGTAGAGTGGGTCATTGCCTTTGTTGTCATCTTTATCAGGTCCGATGGCGGCTGCATTGTACGTGTCGAAGGAAGGGATAAGATAGTTCGGCGGCGACTGCTCGCAGATTTGACGGATCACTTGATTGATGTCCTCGTCGCTGATGTAAGAGCCTTGGGCCCGGACGAGTTGAGAAGAGCCCGGGGGGAGGAAAAGACAATCTCCATTTCCGAGTAAACTCTCTGCGCCTACTTCGTCGAGAATAATTTGCGAGTTGATCCGAGAGGCGACTTTAAATGAAATGCGAGTCGGGATGTTGGCCTTGATGATGCCTGTAATCACTTCGCGCGATGGTCGCTGCGTCGCTAAGATGAGGTGGATGCCGACCGCGCGAGCCATTTGCGCGATGCGGGCAATCGGCGTTTCAATGTCGGCGCTTGACACCATCATTAAATCGGCAAACTCATCGACAATGGCTACAATCATCGGCATCTGCTCTGGGATGGGGATACTTAGGGATGCTTCGAGTTCTTTATTGATCTTACGGTTGTTGAACGCGCCGATATTGCGAAGGCCTAACTGTTTTAAGATCTCATAGCGCACCTGCATCTCTTTAACGAGCCATTGCAGCGCGGAATAGGCTCCATGCGCCTCTGTGATCACAGGCGCGATCATGTGAGGGAGTTTGGAGTATTGTGTAAGTTCCACTTTTTTCGGGTCGATCATCAGCAGTTTGACCTCATCAGGTCGGGCGTTCATCAAAATCGACATGACGATCGTGTTGACGCAGACCGATTTACCAGAGCCTGTGGCGCCAGCAATCAAGCAGTGAGGCATTTTGGCCAGATCGGAAAAGACACATTCGCCATTGACGGCTTTTCCAAGTAAAACGGGGATCGAGAGGCGGCGGCCTTTTTGCTGATACTGGATCAAAAGCTCTTTAAAACTGACTTCCTGCGGATGCATGGCGGGGATCTCTACGCCGACTGCAGCTTTTCCGGGGATGGGGGCAACGATACGGATCGATTTGGCCTGCATATTGAGGGCGATATCATTTTCGAGCGTTTTGATTTTTTGTACTTTAACACCGATTGAAGGGTGCACTTCAAAAGAGGTGATGGTGGGTCCACTATTGATCTCGCCTACTTTGGCCTCGATCCCAAAACTCTTGAGCGTCTCTTCTAAAATAGCTGCTTGGTGCATGAGATCTTTTTTCAAAGTCGGTTGATCGATTTGCTGGGCTGAGTTGGTGAGGATATTTGGAGAGGGGATTTTGTAGGTTGAGTCTTTGCGTAAGACGAGCGTTTTTGTGACGGGGATCAAGAGTTCTTTTTCTTTCGGAGGGCTTAATTTAATAACAGGAGAGGCGGATGGTTCTTTTTTCGGGGCCTCTTTCTTTTTCTCAACAATTTTTTCCTCTAGAGGTTTTAAAGCTTTTGCCGTTTTTTCTGTCTGCAAGGGCAAGTTGATCTTCACTCCGACGGGCTCGGCAGGTTTAGAAGGTAGTCCTGTATAAATCCGTCCTGGAGCAGTTGTAGGAGTAGGAGCGGTTTTTTTCTGCAGCCGTTTTTTGATCCAAAGGGCAAAAAGATAAAGGCCGTTTACGATTTGTTTTAATTTTAAAATCACGCGCATCCGAGTGAGGAGCAGACAAGAGACGACGCTCAAGCAAGAAAAAATCAGCGTCGTGCCGATAGGGCTTAAAATTCTCATCAAATTTGCTATGGGCAAATCGGCGTAGAGAAAATAAAAGGGGACGCCTCCCAAATTGTAGCGGACAATCGTTTGAGGGTACGGTGTGTAGATCACGATGCTTTCTGTAATGACCCGATCGGAAAAGAGGGCTGCTTTTTCTGGATAAGACTCTGCAAGCGCTGTGAGTAAAAAACAAATTGAACCTGCTAAAATGGAAAAATACAGTTGATCATAGGCAGGATGAGTTGATTTGCGCCCGAGCAAAAAACGAGAGCCCAGCCAGAAAAAATAAAGAGGAATGAGGTACGCCCCTAGACCTAAAAGGTATTCGGTCGCCCAAGCTGCGATATAGCCGACGTAGCCGAGCCAATTACTCCGCGGATCCAAATAGGAAAAGCTCGCTAGTGATAAACAGCCTAAAAAACTCAGCGAGATAAAAAATAAGCCTTGCGCGTCGGGGTGAGCTGTTTTTTTTTCTGTCTTTTTTGTTGTTTTACCCATGAAAAAACCATAAAGCTAAAAGTCCTGCGCCTGCGCAGTAATAAGCAAAGGGGAGAGCGTTGAACGTCTGATAGAATTTAAAGATCCAGCGGATTGAGATAAGTCCGCAAGCAAATGCGCTGAAAAAACCGATGGCGCAGCAGCTCCAAGGCAGCGCAGCTGCCTCTCCTTTCATTAATCGTATCGTTTCGAGGCATTCCCCTCCCAACACACTCGGTATGGCCAGCAGAAAAGAAAAGCGGGCAGCGTCGAGCCAAGACCAGCCTCTGAGGCGAGCTGCGGCCATGGTGGATCCGCTGCGTGAAATACCGGGCATTAAGGCAAGTGTTTGCATGACTCCTATGCATAACATATCTTGCCATTTCAACCTAGAAGCAGAGGAGAATTGAGGTAAACTATTTTCTTTTCCCTTCCCGTACTTAGAGGTTAAAAAAAGCAGAAGAGAGGTAGCAAGAAGCCCATACCCAATCAACCTTGGCTCAGAGAGCGCTTGTTGAAAAGGTTTTAACAACAAATAAACAGGGACTAAAGGAATAAGGGCTAAAGAAAAATTGATCATGTAAGATGAGGAAGTAAGAATGCCCGCCACTTGTTTCCTTAAATAAATGACCACAGCAAGAACTGTCCCTGTATGGCAGGCTAAATCAAAATACTGAAAGGAATGGCTTTCGCTTACGCCAAGAAGCCCTCTTGCAAGTTGCAGATGGGCAGATGAGCTGATCGGGAGAAATTCGGTGATACCCTGGACGAGGCCTAAAATTAGCGCTTCGAAAAGGGACAAGATTTACTCCAGATGAAAAATGGGGCGGCCGACGGGGCTCGAACCCGCGACATTTGGATCCACAATCCAACGCTCTAACCAACTGAGCTACGGTCGCCATGAAAGTCTATGACTATACTTGAAGGTTCGCTATTCGTCAATAGGGTTTTTTTTTATGGGCTCCGCCCCAAACCCCGGCAAAGGACTGCCGTCCTCTGCACTCCTTTTCATTTTGTGGTTTTAGACAGATTCTTAGAGAGTGTCCACGAGCTGAGTCTTCGTCGATTTTAGGGATTATTTTGGCCAAATTCCGCATCTTTGCCTG
>DAINNB010000162.1:0-3897 GCA_036736085.1 Chlamydiales bacterium | reverse complement strand
CTGCTTAGATTTATGTCTGAGGGCGATTTTTGCTTCGTAAAAAAATTTTAAAAAAATAAAAAAGATATATTCTAAAAAATTGATTTTCTAGGTTTTTTTCGTGAATTTTTACTTAATTGCAAAACCAAAGAAAGAAAGACCTAACCTTTTCATTAGAAGTAGGTTAAAGGAGATGTAATTTCACAAACATCTTATTTTTAACGCTTTAATAAAAACAACAAAAGACGAGCGATAAAATTGAGCTTTTCAGATATGCTGCTAACATATGTTAGCAATCCCATTATCTGAACGGCTGCGGCCTCAACAACTTTCCGATATCGTAGGACAAGACCACCTTGTTGGCGCCAATGGTTACATCACTCGGATCATCCGAGCGGGAAAACCTCTTTCGATCCTACTTTTCGGCCCACCCGGCTGCGGTAAAACTACGATCGCCCGTTTATATGCCAAAGCCTTTGGCCTGCCCTTCGTCACCTTCAGCGCAGTGATGAACTGCGCAGCCGATTTGAAAAAAGTATTAAAAGAAGGGCAAGACGCCCCGCTTTTTCATCGGCAAACCCTCCTTTTTGTCGACGAGATCAATCGATTCCACCGAGCGCAGCAAGATATTTTCCTCCCCTTTTTAGAAGATGGAAGCATTGTATTGATCGGAGCCACTACAGAAAACCCCTCCTTTGTACTCAACAATGCTCTTTTGTCGAGACTACGGCCGCTCACCCTCGAACCTCTGCAGCCTTTTGCTTTACATCAGATCATCAAACGTTACGAGGCGATCGTAAAACCCTTGCCTTTAGATGAAGAGGGACGAAAATTCCTTGTCGACCTATCTCAAGGAGACGGAAGGCATTTGCTCAATTTATTAGAAAACCTGGAGACGGTTCCGCCTGATGTCTGGGATGCGGCCCATTTATCCGAAATCCTACAAAAAAGGTCCGCTCTTTATGACCGCCATCAAGAAGGACATTTCAATTTAATCTCAGCCCTTCACAAATCCATTCGAGGCTCAGATCCTGATGCGGCCCTTTATTGGCTTTGCCGTATGCTGGAGGGGGGCGAAGATCCTCTTTATCTAGCCAGAAGGCTCATTCGTGTTGCGTCGGAAGATATCGGCCTGGCAGACCCGCAGGCTTTGCAAGTCGCTCTGAGCGGATGGAACACTTATCATATGCTACGATCTCCCGAAGGAGAGCTGGCCATCGCTCAAGTCGTCGTTTATCTAGCCTTGGCCCCTAAAAGCAACGCTCTTTATAAAGCTTATGGAGAAGCTCGCGGGCAAGCAGCCCAAACAGGGCATCTCAATCCACCCAAGACAATTCTCAACGCCCCTACAAAACTCATGAAGGAGATGGGATATGGAAACGGTTATCAATATGACCATGACACAGCGGCAGGGTTTTCCGGCCAAGACTACTTTCCCGAGGAATTGGAGCCCCCATCTTATTATCATCCAGTAGAAAGAGGATTTGAGAGAGAGATTGTCTAAAGGATGGCCTATTTCAAGCAGTTGAAAATCAGGAAATGAGTTAGATCATTTTCCTCTTGGGAAAATTTACCAAGAAAAGTATACTCCGGGTGCTTAAAAATAAAGTGGTCTATGCTTGAACTAAGTCCTTTGAGAAAAAACAAAGTCAATCTATCCGATTACAACAGTCAGCAAGATATCGACAACCGGATTATGCTAGCCGACTTTACTATTTTTGAACATCGTGTCTTGGAGGAAATTTTATTTTCTTCCCTTAGAGCCTCTTTAAAGAAATTCTGCAAATCTCTTGATTGCTCTGAAAGTGAAGCGCTTCCCGTTCTTCAAAAATTGGCAAAAGCTGGGCTGCTCACGATCGAAGGAGACTCTCTTCTCGTCGACAAAGAGATGCGCAAATACTTTGAATTTCAAATGACCCGCTTCGATGAAGAGTTCAAACCCGACATGGAATTTTTACAAGGACTGCTTCGCAAAGTGCCAATTCATGTCTTGCCCACTTGGTATGCGATTCCCCGAACATCGAGCAATATTTTCGAATCCATCCTCGAAAAATACCTTCTTTCTCCTCAGATCTTCCACCGTTATTTAACGGACCTGAATATTAGCAATACAAAACTCCATGCGATTGTCCAAGAAGTTTTCTCCGCTCCTCAGCTTCAAGTCGCTTCTAGCGATCTCATTGCCCGCTACAATATCGATCGGCGGGAATTTGAAGAGATGATCCTTTGGCTGGAGTTTAATTTTGTCTGTTGTCTCTCTTATCAAAAAGAAGACGATCATTGGATTGAGTTCGTCTCCCCATTTTACGAGTGGCGCCAATACCTTTTATTTCTTCAAAATTCGACGCCGCCTGCTGTCTCATCCGAAAAAATCTCAGCTCTGAGAGAGAGCGATTTTGCTTTTGTAGAAGATATCACAGCTATCTTAAGACAAGCTGAAAAAAATCCTATCTCACTAGATTCTTGGGACCAAGGCAATTTGATCCCTCCTGACACCGCACGTTCTTTAGCCTCTTTGATCGAACTTCGTCCGCTTACAGAACTGCATACAGCTCAAAAATATGTCACTCAAGCAATCAAAAAGCTTTGTCTAGTTCATCTAACCCGGATCATCGATGGCCGTCTCCATCCTGCCGAATCAGCCAAAGACTGGCTTCAGCTCACTTTAGAAAACAAAGCCTCGTATTTACACTGACACCCTTCGAACAAGATCATCTCTCTCTCTGTGCCCTCTTCCTTAAATACAGAAAAATACATCCATGAAGCGGAAAAAACAATCAAAAGGGTAAAAGATGGAAGATGGGTCTATACTGAAGATTTGATCAAAGGCTCTCTTGCCTGTTTTGACGAGCAATCAGCTATCACACTTAGAAAAACCGGCAAAACATGGCGCTACAACCTCCCTCAACATCAACCCGAACAAAAGCTATTGATCAAAGCTGTTTTGGTTGAATGGCTTTTTGAAGCAGGTATGGTCTCTTTGGGAAGCGTTGGAGGCCAAGAATGCATCCGGGTCACTCCTTTTGGCCGCTGTTTTTTTTAATTTTTAGGACTTGACTGATTTTTAATTTTTGTTCAACTTTAGTGTATGCTGGATCAAACATTTAGCCCCGCGGACTTGCCCCGCTTATTTACTCTGGTCTTTGTTGAGCTTTCTCTATCTGCTGACAATGCAATTGTCATCAGCCTGCTGACCCATTCTTTAACGCCCCGTTTGCGTAAAAAAGCTTTAATTATCGGTAGCCTATCAGCTTTTTTCTTTCGGGGCCTTGCCATTTTAGGGGTTAACTTTTTACTGAACTATCTTTGGATGCAGGCGCTAGGAGGTATTTATCTGATCTATCTCGCCATCCACCATTTTCATGCAAAAAGACGCTCTCCCGATACCAAAAACGCACAGAGTTTTTCCTTTTGGAAAACAGTGTTAGTTATCGAAATGTTCGATTTAGCTTTCGCGATTGATTCTATTTTGGCGGCCATGGCCTTAATTACATCAACGCAAACTCCAAGAGGTCTTAACCCCAAACTTTGGATTGTTTATTTTGGAGGAATGATCGGCCTGCTTAGCATTCGCTACGCCGCGGGTTGGTTTAGCGAGCTAATAGATAAATTCCCCAAACTCGAAACGAGCGCGTTTCTCCTCATCGGCTGGATCGGCCTAAAACTTCTTTATGAAGGGGGCGCTATTTTCTGGCCAGTCGAAATAAACGATGAACCTTTATTTTGGAGCGTGGCCGCTATTCTTCTCTTATTAGGGTTTTCTCGGAATTTGAAAAAGACATAATTGTCTTTGCAAACTCGGATTGAAAAGAGTATACTCATACCGAAACAACCTGAAGAATCGGTTTTTGGCAAGGCGGCAACTCAAAATTTTGATTCGGAGCGAGCGACCATTGCCGGAGGCAAGGCGCGAGTGAG
>DAINNB010000161.1:0-3899 GCA_036736085.1 Chlamydiales bacterium | reverse complement strand
GCTAGAATGCAGATGATCGAATATGGAAGAAAGCGGATCCATTCTATTTTAGCTGCGCGAGGTGTTAGCGATGAAGAAGTGGAAAGGGCCAAGCATTATTTTAATCCCAGAGCTTTAACGCTAGGTTTTGCTAGGCGATTTGCTACCTATAAACGTCCCAATATGCTTCTTTCGGATCCAGATCGGTTGATCCGTCTTTTAACTCATCCAGAAAAGCCGGTGCAGCTTGTTATCGCAGGCAAAGCGCATCCGGCTGATTATCCGGGGCAGGCGATGATCCAAGAGTGGATCCAATTCATTCACCGCCCTGAAGTTCGCCCTCATGTGATCTTTCTAAGCGATTATGATATGTTAATGGCGGAAAAATTGGTTCAAGGGGTTGATGTCTGGATCAATACGCCTCGACGTCCTTGGGAGGCTTGCGGCACGAGCGGCATGAAAGTTCTCGCCAACGGCGGTCTTAATCTCTCCGAGCTCGATGGTTGGTGGGCTGAAGCTTATGCACCCGAGGTTGGCTGGGCTCTTGGCGATGGGCAGGAGCATGGAGACGATCCGGATTGGGATGCTAGAGAGGCTCTTCAGCTCTATGATCTTTTAGAGCAGCAGATCATCCCTCAATTTTATCAAAGAAATGCTCAAGGCATCCCAGAAGCTTGGGTTTCTCTTATTCAAGAGAGCATGCTTCGTCTCACGCCTCTTTTCTGCGCGCATAGGGCTGTCCGCGACTACACAGAAAAACATTACCTTCCTGCTGCTCAAAAATATAAAGAGCGTCTCGCAAACCAAAGCGCGCTCGGCAAACAAATCGCCCTTTGGCAGCGCACATGGAAAGAGCAGAGTTCTTCTCTTCAATTTCAAGATCTTCAAATCTCTCAAGAAGGCTCTAACTACCTCTTTTCCGTCCACGTCAACCTAGGTCTTCTCGACCCTAACTCGGTCAACATCGAGCTCTACGCCGTCGGCAATCCTCCCATCCGTCAGCGCATGCAAAAACAATCCCACTCAGGAACCATCTATCTCTTCGAAGCTGGAGTCCCAAGCAACAGGCCCTCATCAGACTATTGCCCTCGCGCTCTTCCTTCTTATGCAGAGATGAATGTTCCTTTAGAATTGCCTTGCGTGGTTTGGCAGCGTTGAGTTGTTTGGGCGTTGCCCCAAACCCCAGTCAAGGGCTGGCGCCCTTGACAATCCCTTTGTTTTTGGAATGGAAATTAGATGGCTTGGTCGCTGAAGATAGTGTGTTCTTTGAGGAAAGTTTGGATTTGATTTTGCATGTAGGGGGGTAATGATGTTTCGTCATCCCAATGCCATACGACGAGGAAAGCTCCTGTCGCTAGAGCAAATACGCCGACGACAATCGATGCTGTAATCAGCCAAGCTGCGGCAAACATCCCTCCAACAAAGGCTCCTGCAGCAGCAGCGAGTACGGTTCCGGTTAATACGACGATATTTCTGGATTGCGAGCGTTTATTCTCTACGATTTCGATATGCTTGTTGACGATAGGAAGCACTTCCCCTAATTGGAAGCCTTCCTCGAGAGCAAGAGAGGGAAGCATGAATTTAAAGTCTTCTGCTTTTTTTAATTCCTTGCTTGCTTTGAAATAATTTTTTGTTACGTAGGCCAGAATGCCAGAGAGAATGACCATACCGATGCCGCCGACCGCTGCTGCAGTCGTTTGTCTTGAACTTTCTCTTTGTGCGCTCTCATAAGCTCCGCGTCCTGCCCAGTCTTCGGTTCCTAGATGAATGTCATTGTGAGTGACATGGGTGCCTGCGCCAATGAACAAGGGAATATAGGATGTCGTATGACTGGAAAATCTATTGCGATGATTTGATGAAGTGTAGGGGGAAGAGTGTTTTGGATGGAGATTGTAGTAAGAAGCTAAACCTTGAAAGAAATTTGTTGAACTGCTCATGGATAAATTCCTCAATTTGGGGTTAAATGGTCTACATCTTAACGAAATCATAACATTTCTTTCTAGGCTAATTAATGTTTTGTTGAGAATGCATGGGTGGATTTTGTTTTATAAAAATAACTTTATGTAGGAAGGGGGAGTGAAGTTGCGAACCATATATTTTGTCGTCAAATAAGGTAATTACAACGAGAGTCTTTGCCACCAAGGAAGTTGAGGGAAACCTAAAAAGCCGATGTTTCGAAGGGCTTCTTTATCAGCTTCATGTAAGAGCTTATTTTCTGTATGAATTGTTAAGCGGCCGTTTTCAATTATCCCTTGTATGGCTTCTCCTGTAAGTGACCATTTTGCTGTAGAGATTGTGCAGTTTTTCCCGTGAAGCTTGCCTGTTTTGAGATCAAAGCTTCCCTCTTCTTTGATCGTATTTTGCTGCTTGCTTTCAGATTGCGTTACTTTAACGCCGAAAATAAGACGACCTTCCTTGAATCGTCCTACTTCAGATTCATAAGGAGAGATCTTTTTACAATTTTCTCCATCTAAAAAACCCCCTTTAAACGTCCCTTCTTTGATGTGTACTCCGTCATAGAAACAGTAAGCTTTTTGTACTCCTTCTTTCATCTCCCCATGTTCGAATGTTCCTGCGTGTTCCCAGAGTTTTCTCGGGGGAACCCCTTTTTCTCGAGATGCATCGAGGCTTACCTGTCGGCAATTGGGCCCATGTAAAAGACCTTCATCATCAAAACTCCCTTCCTCTTGAATCGAATTAGATCCGTTTTCATTTCCGAGACTGATGAGACAATAAACTCTTTTGCCGAATACGCAAATGCCTTTTTCAAACCGCCCAATATATGTTCCTTTGCCTATGTCTTTGTAGATCCTTTTGCAGTTGTCTCCATGTAAACGACCTTCAACAATAGATCCTTTTTCGACGGAGATTAAATCGGCAGATTTTGGAGGAAGAGTTAAACTTAGGGTTCCGTACACTGTATGTACGCGCTCGTCTAAAGATTTTTTACAAATCAAACGTTTTTCTTCTTGGCTTTTATAAGAAGGAGTAGGGGGGATGTTAATATACATTCTTTGTTACTTTTTTGCGTAACATACTATATTAGTCTTCATTAAAAATGAACTGATTATTCGGTCTTCTTTTTTCAAGTTTTTTTTAAATATGCTTGTGCTTTGTTGCGAACCTAAGGAGATAAAAACCTATTCAGAGTTTTAATGAATCGATGCAAGGGAAAAAAAGCCCCTCCAATACGCAATTTGAAAAAAACTCAACCAAGGAGCGTCTTGCAGAAGACGCTCCTTTTTTTATCACACCAAAAATCAAACAGGATTCCAAAGGACGAAGTCCTTTGGCAGGGCATGGGACGGAGTCCCATATAAAACACCCTACTCTTCGCGAGGCTGAAAACGCGCTTCGAGGGCGGAAAGGAATTGGGTGAACTTGTTACTTGAGAGAAGTTCGTCGGGGCCTCCAAAGGCTCTTAATTAAAAAAACTTATCTGGATATGTTAATTGTTAAATGAAAAGTTTGTTTGGTGAAAACTGTTTTTTTTAGCATTAGTTTTGTTTAATATGTTGATTATTAGTTGCTTGTATTTTTTTTGAATTTAATATTAATTTATTTTCAATACAGTTATAATTATTTCGAAAACATAGTAAATAAAGGTGATTTTATGGTTTCTTGGGTTGTAAATAATTTATTTAATTTTGCTTCAAATGCGACGGCAGTCACAGCAGAAATGAGTTACTTGATTGATAATGTCACTGCCGCTGCGGCTGAGTCGCTGTCGGGATATTCTTATTTGTACATTGGAGGTGCGGTACTTGGAGCGGGTTATTGGGGTTACAAATATTTTGATCGAAAAAACGATATGACTTTGGCAAAGTCTTTACTTCCCGATAATTTGAAAGAAGAAGATAAGGTTCGGGCTTTGTTGCGCAATTCAGGCTGAGTCCGATAGCTGCCTAATCGCGGCTTGA
>DAINNB010000160.1:0-3916 GCA_036736085.1 Chlamydiales bacterium | reverse complement strand
CGATATTAGGGATTATTTTGGCCAAATTCTGCATCTATGCCTGGGGGTAATATAAGCAGTTTGATATTACCCCCAGGCAAATATGCGGAATTTGGCTCAAAATAATCCTAAAATCGACGGAAGCTCAGTTCGTGGACAGTCTCCTAGGGTACGATGGAAAGTCTGGTGGGGTTGTGGGTGATGACGGTGGAGGCTTGCTGGAGCTGCCATTCTTGGAGTTTGCTGGGGAGGTGCACCCAGTAGGAATCGAGGGAAAGTAGGTTGTACCAGCGCCATTCTGGCCGCTGAGGATAGACTTGGGTCCGATGGGAGGCTTTCCATGGAATGTGTTCTTCTGCCGGGCTGCTTCCGAGCATAATGCGCAACGGGTTTAGGAGAAAAGAGAGAAGAGCTTCTAAAATAGCAATAAAGACGGCGCGGATGACGGTAATGAGTTTATGGGTGGTGCTAACAACGCAGGATGGAGTGACGGGATGGAGAAGGCGTTTAGTGCGGTCTCTTAGAGTGACGACTGCGCCTTCTGTGATCATGCCCACTTCTTTTAGGGTATTAGGTAGGCATTGCCAAAGAATTTCATGCAAGGCCATTTGCGTGGGGACTGGAATGTTGATGACTTGCTGGCCTGAGAAAATCAGCGAGGTGCAGTTTTGATGGTCCATGCGGAAATCAATTTTTTGGCCTAGGTTTGAGCAGCGGTTAAAGTTAAACAGGAGGAATTGTTTGAATCGCTTAAGTTCTTCGGTAGTGACCGACATATTCGTTACGATTCGCTCGTCGGCGTGCATATATTCCCAAGAGTCGGGGGAGCGGAACCTGCCGTCTGTTGTCTTTAAAGGGAGCCAAGGCTTTTTTTTCCACCCAAACCCTATTTCATAGACTTTGGCTTGGCGGGTATCAGGATCCCATTCAATATATCGATACCAAGGATGTCTTGCATTTAGCCAAGTTTGATGGAAATTCGTATCGGGTCCGTTGATTCGGGAAGAGACGATTTGAATGATCTCGGTGCGAGAATTGAGGTCTGCGTTGCAACAAACTTCCCCTGGCCTGCAGAATTTTTGGGCGACTTCTAATGTTTTGAGATATTCTTCTTCACTCAGCGTGCTGATGGGTTTGCTAAGCGGTGCTTTGACCGGATGGAATTTCTGAAGCCCTTTTCCATTGTCTAAATAGGTGAATACTTCATTTGTTGCTGTCTCTATGATGAATATTTGATCGAACGTTTTGCTGTATTCATAATGGAACCTTTCGTGCAGCTGCGTCTCTTTTGTCCAAACCCCTTTAACTAAAAGAGCGGGCTCGCCATCAATCATGCGGATTTGGTCTCGGGTGATTTTTATATGAGAGAGAAGTTTAGAGCGTTCAAGCAAACGGGTGAATTCAGGATGTAGTTTGAAAACTTCATCGTCCTGTTTGGCTTTGCGCCATTTAGTAAGAGCTTGTTGATTTTCAGCAATTGCGTAGGCGAGCTCTTTTCGATGCATGCCGAGAACTCTGTCAAAGTCGATTAAAATATTTTTTACAGATTTGTCGTAGCGATAACGGCGAAGAATTTGCTCTCCTAAT
The DNA here is from genome assembly GCA_036736085.1 of Chlamydiales bacterium. Taxonomy (GTDB): domain Bacteria; phylum Chlamydiota; class Chlamydiia; order Chlamydiales; family SM23-39; genus SZAS-17. Next base: position 2,350 of record DAINNB010000160.1, on the reverse strand, counting down.
TTAAGGTATTCGGGCGACTGATCTAATCGCTCTTTGACAAATAGGGTGATATTTAAAATTTGATTAGCATGAAATTCAGAATCGCAGAAATGGATAAAACGCATATCCCAATCAAGAGCAGGGACTAAGCTGTCTCTTTGTTTATGAATATGACCGTGAGCTGCGAGGATGTCAATAGCTTCTCGGCATGATAGGCCCATATGCTGAAAAATCCTTCTTTTTTCGGCATCTATTTTGCGCTTTTTAGTATTTATTTGCACGTAAAAATTTTTCAAATTCTGTCTGCTTATTTTCATTGAATTTTTATAGATTTTTTCATTATATTCGGCTATAGCGTTCGCAATTCAAAGATCTGCTGTTGGATGAGATTGAAAGCTGTTGAAAAGTCGATTTTAAAGTTGCAAAGGGTATGGGTTCGTGATGCGTACGCCTAAAAATTTTGATGGAACTTCTCCTACAGGAAAAATGATGAGCGCTTTGCTTCGGGATGCTTTGGCCGGCATCAGTAAGCAAGCGGGCTGCCAAGGCCACGAAATTTTGGCCGCTTGGAGCGAAGTGCTTGGAGAGAAGTTTGCTAATTTAACAAAAGCGACAGGAATTCAAGATGGAGTCTTGACCGTGAAAGTCAAAAGCTCTACGCTGTATAGTTTACTGCACCAGCATGAAAAGTCCCGTCTATTAGCGCGGCTCCAAGAGCTGTTCCCCAGCGCTGGGATACGAGACATTGTGTTTCGGGTGGGAAGGTTTACGTGAGAGATAATGAGATGAGTACAATGACGAAAGAAAAACAATACGATGCAAGTTCTATCACTGTCTTGGAAGGTCTTCAAGCGGTTCGAGAGCGTCCCGGGATGTATATTGGGGATACGCACGTTAATGGGCTGCATCAGCTTGTTTACGAGGTTGTCGATAATTGCATCGACGAGGCGATGGCGGGCTATTGTACGGAAATCTTGATCACCCTTCATGCAGACGGGGCTGTTTCAGTGGAAGATAACGGCCGCGGGATTCCGATACAAAAGCACGAAAAAGAATCTCAAAAGCAAGGAAGAGAGGTCACAGCGCTTGAAGTGGTGATGACCATTTTGCACGCTGGCGGTAAATTCGATAAAAATACGTACAAGGTCTCCGGTGGATTGCACGGCGTTGGTGTTTCTTGCGTGAACGCTCTTTCTAAGAAATTAGTAGCAACTGTTAACAAAGATGGCTCTGTCTATGAAATGACCTTTGAGCGTGGCAAGCCGATGGGGCCCCTTAAAACTATAGGGACGACTGCCAAGAGAGGAACCGTCGTTTGGTTTTTAGCGGACGATACGATTTTTTCCACGACGACCTATGATTATGATATTTTATTAAATCGCCTCCGCGAACTCGCCTTTTTAAACAGGGGCATTACGATCATTTTCCAAGATGAAAGAGATCCTGCCCGCGAGCCGGTCCGCTTTAATTATGAAGGAGGAATTTCCTCTTTTGTGTCCTATTTGAACGAGACAAAAACGCCTTTATTTTCGAAACCTATTTATATCCACGCTGTAAGAGAAGGTCACGATGGCCCTGTCGAATTTGAAGTGGCCATGCAGTGGAATGATACGTATGTGGAAAATATTTATTCCTATGTGAACAATATCGCGACGCGCCAAGGAGGAACGCACTTAACTGGATTTTCAACTGCGCTCACTCGTGTTCTTAATAACTATATGAAGAGCCATTCGCTTGTGAAGGCCGATAAGATCTCGGTAGGCGGCGAAGACATGAGGGAAGGTTTGACGGCTGTCATTTCGGCTAAAGTGCCGAACCCGCAATTTGAAGGACAGACTAAGCAAAAGTTAGGCAATAGCGAAGTGGCCGGCATTGTTCAGACGATCGTCGGAGAGGAACTAACCACCTTCTTGGATGAAAATCCAACGATTGCCAAAATGATCGTTGAAAAAGCGATCATAGCGGCGCAAGCGAGGGAAGCTGCGAAAAAAGCACGCGAGCTGACGCTACGCAAAACCGCTCTCGATAGCGCAAGGCTGCCAGGAAAATTGACCGACTGCCAAGAGAGAAATCCCGAACTTTGCGAAATTTATATCGTGGAAGGGGATTCTGCGGGCGGCTCGGCGAAGATGGGGCGCGATCGCCGCTTTCAGGCGATTTTGCCGATCCGCGGTAAGATCTTGAACGTCGAAAAAGCGAGACTTCAAAAAATTTTACAAAATACGGAAGTGGGGGCGATGGTTGCAGCTTTGGGCTGCGGCATTGGAGCGGATAATTTTACGCTGGAAAAGCTTCGTTACCATAAAATCATTATCATGACGGACGCCGACGTGGACGGCTCTCACATTCGAACGCTTTTGCTCACATTTTT
>DAINNB010000159.1:0-3928 GCA_036736085.1 Chlamydiales bacterium | reverse complement strand
CCCGGTGGCTTTTGTCTCAGGAAACCTTAGCTTAGAGAGGATGAAAAAGTGGCTTCTTCCTTACTTGCCGAAATATAAAATCCCTATAGCCTTGATTTCTATTGATGAGATGCCTAAAAACGGGCTGAAAGTTGATCGATTGGCTTTATTTAATCGTATTCGATAAGCATTCCTGAGGAGATTGAAGTTCTTCCTCTATTTGATTTCTTTGGAAAAAAACGCATAGAGGCAACGATTCTTCTTTGCAGCGGCATACCTTGAAGAGAAGATGCCAGATGGAAAGCAAAGACGCCAACAGATAAAAGGGGATTCCAAATCTGCTCGAATGTAGAAATGAAGTTGTGTTTCATGTGTTGTTTATTGTATAATTATTTATTTAATCTTTATTAAATATTTATTTTAATTCATTACTATGTATTACGCAATAATAGATGGGTATTGACGTGTCTCTAAGTTTTTCTTCAGTTTTGTCTATTCATTCGAGCGGTAAGCGTAAACGGGATGATTCTTCCTTGGAAGTTGATTCTAAGGATGTTGAGAGCAAAAAACGAAGGGTGGAATCCTCGTTTTTAGAAAAAGTGGAGGAGCTGGTCGATTGCGTTTTTGTAAAACCATCTGCTCTCTGCTTATCGGCGTATAAAATGTTGGCGGCAGGCAAATTGTTTTGTCGTTATAAAAGGATCGTCTTTCCTGATCGGCGCGTTTATCAAGGAGAAACCAAGGGAGGGGTTCCTTACGGTCATGGGGTGTTAACTAAGTTGGATAGATCAAGATATGAGGGCGAGTTTGTCGAAGGAAAACCGCACGGGTACGGGATATTAAAGATCTCTAATGTAGTCGAATATGAAGGTCAGTTTCAAAAGGGATGTTTTCATGGCTTTGGAGTTTCTAAACATTTTGATGGATCGACTTATGAAGGGGAGTTTAAAGAGGACCTTTTTCATGGGTTTGGAGAACTGGTGTGTTTTGATGGAGGAAGGTATCGAGGACATTTTGTTGAGGGAATGCCGCACGGGAAAGGAATTTCTATCGATGCTATGGGAAATTTGCATGACGGCGACTGGGCCCAAGGCGAGATGCACGGCAAAGGAAGGTTTGTTGACAGGACGGGGAAATTTCAAGTAGAAGGCAATTGGATCCACGATCGGATCATTTCAAACATTAACAATTTATCAGATCCATTATTTTTTGATCTTTTGTGCGGCTCACGCAAAATGACTCCGCCCAATGGATATTGTTTAGGGATTTTTCAGGATTATTTAGAGCAAAAAGGTTATTCGGAAATGGCCAATTCTTTAAAAGAAGCTCAGCGATATTCTTTTTTTAGCAAAGAGGAGGCGGAAAAAGAATCTCACGTAATTCATCGCGAATTGAATAAGGGAATGCAATCGAAGCTTATTGCTTATGGATTCAGCGGTCATGACATGGGACTTAAACTGATGTCGAGCATTTCCCCCGGGTTTATTTTATGTAAGATATTCAATACCGGAGAAGGTGTGGAGAAATACCATGAAAAAGATCCTGCCGATCCTAAAAAATATAAACTTCAACTGCAAGTCAAAGTCCTTAGAGAAAGTTTAACTCCAAAAACGATTGAAACCCTTCTTTTATCTCAACGTCGCAGTCAAAATGCAAATGAGGCTTACGGCCATATTCTCCATCTTCGTGGAGCTGAAGTTCTTTCTTCCATCTCCTCATCTTGGAAAAAGACACAAAAAGGCAACGATTGTTCTTTACTGTGGATAGAGGAGGCTTTGGAAGATGAGATGCCAGGACAAAGAAAATCAATACGTCAGAGTTTGAAACAAGATTGCAGAGAAGCTCAAATTCTAGATGAAAGTCTTTGGTCTATCATGGATATGCAGCTATGGGAACAGGAGGGGTGATGATGTCAATTTGCGAATCGATTTTAAATAGTAGATTGATGAATTCGACTCTTGTTCGAGAATTTTGTTCAGGAGAAGGGCTGATGTCGTCTTTTTGCCCAAAAGAGCTCCTCCGCAGCTTCCGGCAAAGTAACTTGGAGACCAAAGATGGTCTCCCCATAAAGCTTTTTTAATGCTCGGATAGTTCTTTTTTCGTATCAACCGAGAGGATACTCCCTTGAGGCTATTGACAAGCCTGGAAATAGCGATTTTTGGAGGATATTCAACCAACATGTGAACATGATCCTCCTCTCCTTCAAATTCAATCAGCTTGGCTTCAAAGTCTTGACATATCGTCGAAAAAATCTCCCTCAAGTCTTGAAGAATAACTTTTGTAAACACTTTGCGCCGACATTTTGTGACAAAGACCAAATGGACATGCATAAGGAAAACGCATGTCCTCCCTCTTCTTAAATCAATAGTTGACGATTGCATAGACCAAATAGTATCATGTTCGCATGATTGTCAGAAAGTCTTTTAGATTCCGTTTAAAACCTACAAAAAAACAGACGCGGTTTTTGAACGAGCATCTCGAAGAATGCCGATGGCTTTACAATGAATATCTGGAGCAAAGAATACTCGCTCATGAGGAGCTGGCAATGTCTTTGACCAAAGTTCAGCAGCTCAGAAATTGATTAATTGGGCACCGGCCTCCTCAACGAGGGGTGCCAAGAGCTGATTTTAGAAAAATATGGAATTCGATTCTCTTCGTCTTAACAAGAGGGTGTCGTTGGGTTGAGATTCCAAAAAAACCTGATCTATATTGCTCAAAATCAACGGCACATCGTTGGCTAATTATTTTAAAAAAAGCACATGTCTTCGACAAGGTATTAAGCGGCCTATTGCAAGCAGGCATCGCTGAACAAAAAATCGACCTCAGTCAAGTGGCCATTGATGGCTCTTTTTCCCTCAGGACCTGGTGGAGGGAAAGAAGTTGACCATGGTTATAAAGGAAAAAGCTCCCTTCTTCATCTCGTCACAGATAAAGAAGGGAACCCGCTATGGATTACTACAACCTCGGCAAAAGGGAATGAGAGAATCCAAGCGCTGGCTTTGCTAGATCAACTGCAAATCAACGGATGTAAAGATACCAAGCGAATGACAATTTGTGAAGCAGACAAAGGCTATGACTCGGACGAGCTGCGAATGGAGATGCTCAGAAGAGGTTATGTGCCCATTATTGGCTACCGAAAAAACCGGAAAGAAAAGGTGAAAACTGAAGATATGTATGTCTATTTTGGAGTAGCTAAAAAAAGATGGGTGGTTGAGAGGAGTTTTTCTTGGTTGAAGAGGAAGTGCAGGCGTCTGTTGATGCGGTGGGAAAGATTGCCTGAAGCTTGGAATGCCTTTTCTCTGCTAGGGTTGATATTTATGTGGTTAGAGATTTTATTAGGATAGGTTCCTTGGAGGTTGGTAAATTTCAAATTTTTTTTTGATAAGGTTCTGAAAAGATTGATGAATAATATTATGTTTGTAGTATAATTGAATTATGAAATTTAGATTGAAAAGACAAGAAATTAATAAAGACTTGTTTATTTTCTGCCTTAATAGGATGAGGCAAGATAAGCTTTCTCTGCCGGCTGCAGGAAAGAAAGTGGTCCAAGAGATGTCCTCTATCCTTAAGGAAATAGAAAAAAACGGTCTTCCGAGCTACCTGTTGATCAAAAAACTGAAGGGGAAGCTTGGATACGGTATTTTTCTTCATCCCGAGGCTAAGCCTATTTTAAGAGGCTCGCTGATCGCACCTTATTCAGGAAAAGTGCTCTTGTCTCCGCAAAATATGGGCAATGATTCCGACTACGCCTTTGCCCTGATGTCAAACCTTCGTTTGACAAAAGAGGAACAGAGAAAATGGGATCCCGACCGCAGCTATCATCCCCGCCGCCTTTATTCAGTTGATTTGGACGCTCACAAGAAAGGGAATTTTACCCGCTTTATCAACCATTCGGAAACGCCGAACGTTGAAGCCAGGTTAGTGAAAATTTCGGGAAGAGGGGAAGGTT
>DAINNB010000158.1:0-3955 GCA_036736085.1 Chlamydiales bacterium | reverse complement strand
ACTATTCCCCATGCGGAAATCATTCCGGGGAGCGGGATTTTTCACGCTCCGCAAAAAACCGGAAACTGCACATGGAAATGGATCCGGTATGCCATAGAACATATATCTCCCCAAAATTCCAATAAACTACTTACAGAATTAGCTACGACCTGCCTTAAAAAAGCGAAAGAAAATGAAAAAAATGGCTCAAAACCGTTAACAGATGTCATCCCGGAGGCACACATCAGAAGAAAATTAGAAAACCTTCTTTGGAAAGGGCTTGAATAAAAAATCTCTTTGCGGCCCAAAAGATAAACAAAATTAATCAGATTTTTCAGAAATAAACTGATTTCTTAAGAAAATAAGCGGCATGGCCCCATTTTGCAAAATGGTTTGATGAAAAGCTTTGATGTCAAAACGATCTCCTAGACGCTGTTTCATCTCTTCACGGAGACTTAAGATTTCCCTCATGCCGATTTTATAGCTGCAAGCCTGCGCCGACGTTACGACATAGCGTTTGCTCTCTACTTCCTCTTCGTTCATCCCTATATTTTCCATCATGTAAACATCCGCTCTAAGCATCTTTGGCTCTGCTTAATATTTCAACAGCTTCCACCTTTTTAATTATATTTTTAAACGTAATAAAAAAACTTATTTTATCACAAGACCCTAATAATCTTATAGATAGTTACTTGTTGATAATCAACAGCTTACAAAAAAAACAAAAACACAAATAAAAAAAAACAACAACTTAACATTAAATTATTTGACATTATGTAATTAAGTATTTATAATTAAGTTCGATAAAAAATCAATATAAACAAGATGTATAGAGATGTCATATATTAAATCAGCGACAGCAGGAACGATCGCCTCAGCAATAGTGATGGCCACGCCAGTTTTTGCAGCAATCATCTTAGGCTCAGAAGAAAGAACGGCTGAAGTAGCAAAAATAGCCATTTCAGACTCCGGATTACCTAAAATTCCAGAACTAAATCTCCTCGAACGAATCGTCATGAAACGAAATATCCCAGTCAGGGAAGGTATTGAAATACTCACAAATTTCGTGAAAATATTATTACATTATGTACTTTTAATTAAGAACGTAGTGGACGGAAATTGGTTGGCTGAACTACTCACACACTCAGGACTTCGTCTTGTCAGAGGAGAAGAGTTTGCAGATGCCGTTTCTCATGAAATGTTTAACAGAAACTATCTTAATGCAGTCTTAAGATCAGTAGTCTTGCCAGTATTATGCCTAGATCCAGTTGCACAATTACAAAAACTTGAACTTTCAGATGCCATAAATTCCAAAACTATACTTCTTTCATCTTCTTTATTCGGAGCATTCGCAGGAAAGTGGGCAATCGAAGCTAAACGTCCGATCGCGCAATATATCGGAGCTGTAACTGCATCTTTAGGATTAGGATTAAGCGCTGTAAAAATCATGGGAGATGCAGCAAAAACCAATGGAGCGTTGATGCTGGCTACGACTCAAGGAATGATAACAGGAGTTGCGCTTGAGCTGGCAGTTAAAAAAAGCGAGGATATGGGAGTTGACAAGCAAGTGACTGGCTGGTCTTGCTATATAGCAACATTCTTATCGGTTATCGCAGTTATTATGTCAGAAATCGACCCGTCAGCCTCTGATTTATTATCTGCTTGGGTGGCGATTTCCGTTCTATCTGGCCTTATGGCAGCGACAATCGCGCAATTTTTGCCAAGACAAGATCAACAAAATTAATTAGATTTTTCAGAAGTAAACTGATTCCGCAAGAAAATAAGCGGCATGGCCCCATTTTGCAAAATGGTTTGATGAAAAGCTTTGATGTCAAAACGATCTCCTAGCCGCTGCTTCATCTCTTCCCGAAGACTTAAGATTTCCCTCATGCCGATTTTATAGCTGCAAGCCTGCGCCGGCATCACGACATAGCGCTCGATCTCCACTTCTACTTCCTCTTCGTTCATTCCTGTATTTTCCATCATGTAGGCAACCGCCTGCTGGCGAGTCCAGCGCTTCCAATGGATTCCCGTATCGACGACAAGACGGACTGCCCTCATGAGCTCAAACTGCAACCTCCCCACCTGGCTATGAAGATCCGTCGTCCATCCGTATTCAAAGGCCAACTTCTCGCAATATAAGGCCCATCCTTCTACATAAGCATTGAATGAGGCTATTTTCCTAAATAGAGGAAGGTTTTTATTCTCTTGGGCCAGCTCCATTTGAAAATGATGTCCGGGAATCCCCTCATGATAAGCGAGGGACGCCATAGCAAACTTAGGATGGCTTTTTAAATTATACATGTTGACGTAGAAGACTCCAGCGCGGTTGCCTTTCAAGTCACCGGGCTCATAATAAGCCATAGGAGATGTCTTTGCCCGAAAGTCCGGCACGGCTTCTACGCGAAGCTCTCCTTTCGGTATATGGGAAAAGAGCGAAGGGAGTTTAGGCTGGGTCTCTCGAAAAATCGCTCGATAGCCTTCCAAAGCCGCTTTGCGCCCCTCATCTGTATCTGGATACAAAAACTGCGAATCGGCGCTCATGGCCTTCATAGCAGGGATGACCTCTTGGCCTTGGTAGCCTAACTGGTCTAAAAAGCCCCTCAATTCTTGTTGGATACGCTTTACTTCAGACAATCCAAAGGCATGGACCTCGTCAGGAGAATCCAACGTCGTTGTGTGGTATTTGAGGCATTGGATGTAGTACTCTTTTCCTTTGGGAAATTTCCAAACTCCTGCATCAGAGGTCGCTATATCCATCTGCTTTTGCAAAAAGGCAAGCAATTGTAAATAGGCTGGGTACACTTTTGTTTCTATGGCCTGAAGGGCCTTTTTTTCCAAATCTTCTTGATCAGAGGCTAAAAGTTTAAGGTTTTGCAATTTATCCCGGAACGAAGTAAAAAGCAAATTGTCCAAATAAGAAACACTTATGAACTGCGTTATCTCGTCCAGCAATTTTTGAATTACAAAATTAGGAGGTATAACTCCCCTCTCTTCCCTTCTTTTTAACTCTGCAATCAGATCGGAAAATTTTTTATCCCACTGAGAAAGCCTCGCTACATAATGTTGGGCGCTCTTTTTATCCACAACGCGGTGAATATTCACCATGAAATCGATCAAACAGCTTTGCAACCCAAATACTTGGTTCACTGGATAGGGAGTAAAGTAAGAGAGCCAAAATGAATTAAGATAAGATCCAAAAGAAGCATCCTCTATAAGATGCTGAAGGTCGTATTCCAATATGTCATAGGTCAGTTTTTCCTGAGCGGTCAAATTTCCTCTTTTATATTGGTGCAAAACATCCAAAGAGTGCTGCATCTCTTTCAAATAAGAGGAGTTTTGCGCGTAGGAAACATCGGTCAGCTTGTCGCTTGTGAAATCCAAATAGGTGTTATCTGTGAGTCCGAGATAGGTCAAAAACTCCGGATCCGCAAGGGCCTTTTTTACCATCAGCCTCTCAGCGAAAAGGTTAAAAGAAGTCGGCTTACCCCAAATCAGTTGGTAAAACCAGATTCCGGCCAAACAAAGTAAGAGGACAAAAAATCCCTTCAAAAATTTTCGCAAGCACGAACTCGTCATCCAAAAACCCCAAAAATAAGCTGATCCAGCAGCTCATCTTGGTATACTGAATTTCTTATTAACGAGGGAAGAATTTTACTGATTTGGGCAAAAGTGGAAAGAAAAAAGCTCGGCCTAGCCGAGCTTTTTTTTCACTCTTTAAAGTAGGCATCCGCAAGTCCTGGAGCGCTCCCCAGCCACAAGCCATCTTTTTTAAAAAACACAGTGTACCCATATCGAAGAACACGGCAGAACCCATCTCCCCTTTTACCTGAATCGTAAATAAAAGGGATCTGATCTACGAGTCCAAAAGGATCGTTTGCATAATCAAACGCGACACCGGGAGGTATCTCTAACACCATTTGACAGCCTTTCATATAGACAAAGTAATCCATCTCCGGATTGCTTTCCGCTATCT
>DAINNB010000157.1:0-3970 GCA_036736085.1 Chlamydiales bacterium | reverse complement strand
CTTTGCAAGAAGCAAGTTTTCCGGCGATGATGCCGGCGATTCCTGTCGAGTCATATCCTCGATATTCCAGTTGCTCCAGCCCTTTTAGACAAACCGTTAAAGGGTCTTTGCTGCCAATATATCCAAAAATTCCGCACATATTATGTATTATCCAAACTTAGTGAGTTAGAGCATACTATAACAGCAGGGATAGATTTTTAAAAAAATGAATTATTTTTTTCTGCAGAGCAAAGCTAAGAAAAGAGGAAATTCTTTTCTTGCGCGATTTTCCATGCGCGCTCTACCGCCTTCGCTTTGTTTATCAGAGCACCATTCTTCCATTCCATCGACCGAGAACCCAGCTTCTGCAATCCATTGCATATAGCTAGATATTGGGTAATGAAAAGAATAGGTCGTGCTTGATTTTTCTCCGCGACCAGGATGCGTTTGGATCGGAATTTTTAGCGAGCTCATGTACACGTTCATCCGTCGATACTGTAAATGAGCCTTTTCATCGATATCCCAAGAGCTTTGACGGGGAATGCGGAAGCAAGGATGGTTGAGCACAATTAGAAGCAACCCGTTTTGCTTCACATGCTGGCCGGCTTGTTGTAAAGCTGATTTCGCATCTTGCATATTTTGAAGACAAAGAATAAAAGAGGCCCAGTCGAAATCAGTTTTTTGAAGACCAAGCGGCCCTGTTGCATCTTTTACAAAAAACTGACGATGTTTTGCTTTTGTCAACTTCGATGCGTCTTTGATGAGCGAGGCCGAGCTATCTATACCAACATAGTTGATGCTCTCCGGTAAGTGTCTGGCTAAAACGCCTTGTCCGCAGCCAAGGTCTAGAAAAGAACCTGTCGAACGGGCTGTGATATGAAGCAATCGCAGAGATGAGGGTAAAATCACTGATTGGTGATAGTAATGTCCTTTTTCTCCTACGCAGCGGTCATACCAAGGTTCTGCTGATTCCCAAGAGGTTGTTTCTTTAGGCGGTTTAGACATGACGTCTGCGTCCATCTTTAGACTGAGCGTCAGGATGACAAGGATTCAAAGTTTCTACTCCGAATTCTCTAGGTTCGTCAGAGTAGTGGAAGCGGCCGATGCCAAAGTCATAGATCAATAGAAGGAACACGCCGCCGAGCAGGTTGACCGTCTCGATCGCTCCTCTTAAAATATTGGCAGCTCCATGTATCACGTAGCCTGAGGATTCTTTCGCGTTATCTAAAAAAGAGGGATCAGGATCTCGACTGATGGCATACATAAGCAAATAGCCTAGAGAGAAAAGAGTTCCTGCAATCATCTCTACTTTGCCAGCAACGATCCGGAGGGGACCTGTCGCAAAGCCAAAAAGATAGCCTGCAAGATTGCCCCCTTTTTCGATACGGGCGGCTACATTGTCCAGAGCGGCAAAATTAATATTCATAGCTAGGTTCCTTTGCTTAGGTCGATCATTATAGTAAGCCCATGCGTTTACGGACAAGAAAAAATGTTTGTTTTTTGGCGTACAGACTTTTCTTCACTTTTCCCATCAGTCCAGCTATACTCACGGATCACACAGGAGTTTTTTGATTCATGAATTATGCGGTCGATCAAAAAAAGCAGGCTCGCGATTATGCAGTGCCTATTGAAACGGTGATCCCCCTCAGCGCGACTGTAGAGGAAGCTTTGGCCGATCTTCGCAAAAAGCACATCCAGCAAAAAATTATTTATTTTTATGTGGTTGACGACAGGCGTAAGTTAAAAGGGGTCGTCTCTACAAGGCAGCTTTTATTAGCAGAGCCCGATCGAAAGATCGAAGAGATGATGCAAGATTCCGTCATTAAAATAAGGGGAGATCAGACCCTCAAAGAAGTCATGGAGCTATTTTCCCTCCGCCCCCTACTAGCTCTTCCTGTAGTCGACGAAGAAGAGAGGCTTCTCGGCATGATCGATGTCCAGATGTTAACAGAGGAATCCATCGACGTCGCCGACATGCGCAGCCGGTCTGATTTATTCCAAGTGATCGGTCTTGCTCTAGAAGATGGAAAAAAAATTCCCTTTTTTCAATCTTACCGCCGCCGGATGCCTTGGATTTTGTGCAACGTTTTTTCCGGCATGATTTGCGCAATTATCTCCGGCTACTATGAGGCGGTCCTCGGAAAATTCCTCCTCCTTGCATTTTTTATCCCTCTAGTCCTCACCCTCAGCGAATCGACTTCCATGCAGTCTATGACGCAAAGCCTCTTATTTCTTAGGCGCCCAAGGTTCGCTTGGAAGACAGCCTTCACCCGCGGACTGCGAGAATGGCAGCTCATGATCGGTATCGCCATTAGCCTCGCCATCATCGTCGCAAGCCTCTCTCTCCTCTGGGGCGGCGCTATGCTAGCCTCCTTTGCCATCGGCATTGGAATCTTTGTCGGCATCTCCACCTCTGTCATCTTCGGCATCGCCCTTCCTGTCCTCCTCCACCGTCTTAAACTTGACCCCAAAGTAGCCTCCGGCCCTGTCGTCCTCATGCTAGCCGACATGATCACAACCGGGTTCTATTTGGGTTTCGCGACTTGGTTGCTTCTTTAGGGCTCTGCCCCAAACCCCGCCAAAGGACTGACGTCCTCTGGACTCCTTTTTTTATTTTTTACAAATCATCTTCCGCTGCGGAAGATGATTTAATAAAAGCAAACAGGTGTCCAGAGGACGAAGTCCTTTGGTGGGGTTTGGGGCGGAGCCCCAATGCTAGGAAGCTCTTTTTCCTGCGTTGTAGATGAGAAAGGGGAGAATTCGGGATTATTTTGACCTAGTAGACATCCTCTAATGGTCGATTCTTAGGGCTCGAGAGGTAGATTTTTTTTGCCCGAGTATTTCACTGGGATAAAAAATTTAACTCTTAGGGAATAGTTCGTCAAAATCTTCATCATTTAAGATGTCTTTAAAACAATTGCGGGGGAATTGGACGAAAATCCCCTGGGCTATTCCGAGCGTTGAAAGCGATGGGGCTAGATCAATAATTAGAGAATCGTCTTCGGTTATATACCGAATCGGATTGTTTTTCTTGCCGGAAAAATCGTTCGCATAATCTGAAATGGCCTTTTTAGCCTCGATTAACAGGGCTTCGCCCGAGATGGGGGGCTCTCCGGCAATGATTTCGTGGTCTATTTCATCTGAAATCCAAGGAGAAAAATGGAAAATGGGGAAGGCCGACTTGATCACACCCACACCCTCTTTAAATACTTCAATGACGTACTTTTTATTAGGAGAAAAATAGAGGCAGCGATTTGCGATCTTGGCTAGAGGTTCTTGCGAACTAAAAATGTCTGAGAGCATTTCAGCGATCTCTTCTCCCTTTGACGGAGGGAAAAATGTGGAGCATTTCTTTTTCCCTAAAGGATTTAAAGGATCGGTGGGAAACTGCGCGTAGATAATTCCATTGGGAGATATTTTTTTATTAGTTAAAAGCTCTTGCACGGGATCCTCTGGAGAGAAAACGTGGAATCCGCGCTGATTATCTACTTTAGTCAAGTGCTCGATGTTAATAATCTCTTTTGGAGGAACCAAATCTATTGCTTTATGCTTCGCTTTTCTATCTGCGCTGATTAAACTATTAGCTAAACTTTTGAGCAGTGGCTGATCTGAAATAAGTTTAAAAGCGTTTCTATGAAAATCTTCAGGATTTTCTCCTTTAATCGCGCAGCTCATGTCTCTATAAATTTTTCGCACAGCGGTTGAATAGGCTCGTTTACTCGGTGTATCAGTCAACTTTGTAGGAGACCGAATCAATTGGATGATTTCTTTTACTAATTTAGCGGGAGATCCAAATAAATCACCGCCATTGAGCAATTCTTCATCACGGAAAAGTTGAGCAAGCTGTTTTACTTTTTCCGGAGTTTTGAAAGAGTCTTTTGCTCCGGGAGTACTCGGGGGTGTTTTCAAAGGATCGATCTTTGAAAAAATGGGAGTGGTTGCTCTTTCTTCTTAGAATAGATCTGAGTCGCTCTCCTCTTCTTTTTCCTTT
>DAINNB010000156.1:0-3974 GCA_036736085.1 Chlamydiales bacterium | reverse complement strand
AGTGGACCATTAAAACGGAAAGATTGGGTGCCTTTCAACCGGAAGCACTATATACTCACCCTGAAATAAGAATTGAAAAGCAACCTAAAAGAATCCCCAAAATCGACGAATCCTCTTTATTGAGATAGGTTCAAGGTTAGCAGCGTCTCGAATCAACTATAGTGGTGGCTAGTAGACGTTCCTATCCCTTCTTCGTCGGGATGTGAACGTCTACAAAAATTTTGGGCGCCTTTCAACTAAGAAAATGTCGACAAGGTAAAGTCCTATCAAAGATCGAGGACCTCCTATTTTGCAGACGCTCCTAAACGGGGCGGCCCATTAACGAGGCCAAATGGAAAGCTGTCTCCCACGCTTGTCCATTCATCGCTTCATCATCCAGTAAAATATCCTCTTCTCCACCTGGGAAAAGCATTGTATAGCCGCGATCAAAATTCATTCTAAAACTCTCGCCGGCAGCTGTCCATTTCTCCCAACTGGCATAATAAGCTACACCTACCAGCGCAGCAAAGCCAATGATTCCAATGGCCTGAATTTTTTCACAGCACAAAGAGACAGCTGCATATTCTCTAAACATTTCTTTGCAATCGTCGAGAAAAACTCCATTCATAAACACCTACATTTAAAAAAAAGAAAAACCTTAACATTCAAGGAATTTTTAAGTCCATTTTTTATAAAAAAAACCGCAAGATATCAAAGGACCGCCCCCCTTTCACCTGGAAGCGCCATATAAGACTAGAAAATGATTGCGCGATGATGTATGCTCATTTTTTTGCTTTGAGGAAGTTATGCATGAAATTTTATTAAATATTGAGTCGAAAGAGACCCGTTTTGCCTACCTCAAGCATGGCCAGCTACATGACCTGATCGTGGACAGGAAAAAATCGCGCCAGATCACAGGAAACATCTACCGCGGGCGTGTAACGAATACCTTGCTCAACATCCAGTCGGCCTTTGTCGACATTAACGAGGGCGAAAACGGCTTTATCCATATTAGCGACATTTTGGAAAATACGAAAAAGTTCGAAGAGATGTTCGATATGGACTTTGAACTCGATTACGATATTTCAAAAATGGGAGCGAAACCCAAGCCCAAGGATATCACACAGCTTTTGAAGACGGATCAGGCCGTTTTGGTTCAGGTTGTCAAAGAGCCGATCGGCACCAAAGGAGCGAGGCTCACTTCAAATATCTCCATCGCAGGTAGGTATTTAGTTTTATTGCCCAACAATCCCCATCGAGGCGTGTCTCGAAAGATCGAAGATAAAAACTCCCGCGACCGGCTCAAGCAGCTTATCCGCTCTTTTGAGATGCCCCAGGACATGGGACTCATTTGCCGGACTGCGAGCGCTCAGGCGACGCCCGACATGCTGATCGATGAAGCGACAGACCTTTTGCATAACTGGCAGGCGATTGTTGAAAAGTTCAACCAAGCGACAGGGCCGACCCTTTTGTTCGAAGAGTCTGATCTGATCAAACGGGCTGTTACGCTTTGCGTCGATAAAAAATACGACCGCCTCCTCATCGACGACTACGCGACGTTTCAACGATGCAAACATATTTATCAAAAATATGCGAATGAACACCCTTTAAAAATAGAGTTCTACCGCGATAAAACGCCGATGTTCGAAAGGTTCAATGTCGAAAGGGAGATCGACCGGGCAGTCAAAAGAAAAATTTGGCTAGGCTCAGGAGGATACCTCTTCTTTGATCGGACCGAAGCGATGTACACG
Source organism: Chlamydiales bacterium (assembly GCA_036736085.1). Taxonomy (GTDB): domain Bacteria; phylum Chlamydiota; class Chlamydiia; order Chlamydiales; family SM23-39; genus SZAS-17. The sequence goes on along the minus strand of DAINNB010000156.1, from coordinate 2,244 downwards.
ATCGACGTCAACTCAGGCAGAAGCTCTCTCAACGTCAATGGAAGCGATGTGGAAGAGACGCTCGTTCGGATCAATTTGGAAGCCGCGGAAGAGATCGCGCGCCAGCTGAGGATCAGAAATGTCGGAGGATTGATCATTTGCGATTTCATCGATATGCGGTCGAGAAAAAATCAGCGCCGCGTGCTTGAAAAGCTCAAAGAGTGCATGAAGGAAGATTCTGCTAAATGCACGATTTTAGGGATGAGCGAATTCGGTCTAGTTGAAATGACGCGCCAAAGAAGTCGAGAGTCGCTTACACAAACGATGTTTACTTCTTGTCCGTATTGCTCAGGCAGCGGCCTTGTAAAAAGCCATGAGAGCGTCTCTGTGGAAATCGAGCGAGCGCTCAAGAAACTCATTCACTGCCAAAACCACTATGGGCTAAAACTCGCTACCCATCCAGAGCTCAACCGTTATTTAGATAGCGGCGACAAGGATTTTTATTCCCGCTTAGCCATTGTGGCCAATGCGCAGATTGAATATGCGACGAACGATCAACTTCACTTAAATGAATTTCTCTTTTACTCGACGCTCAATGGACAAAAAATCGACATCTGAACAACTTTTTTTTGATCGACTGAAAGACCTTCATCAACAGAATGTCGTCCCAGACAAGTACTATCGCATTATTTTACAATTTTATGATTGCTTCAAACTATCTATGAGACAAGCAGGCCGGCCTCTCGAGTCGATCACTTCCACTTTTTTGCTATTTTTGGAGCTCGTCCGCGATCAATTTGAACATCCTTACCTGTTTGAGCCTTACCATCAAAAGATCCGCCATCCGATTGATTACTACCAATTCAGTCTAGATTTCATCCGTCCTCTGATCGATTTTTCCCGCTCAAGCGTTAAAGGATTAGATGTTCTCGATGAGATCGAGCGGCAGCGAAGCCGCGGAGAAAACGTTGTTTTCCTAGCGAACCATCAAACAGAAACAGATCCTCAGGCGATTGCCATCTTACTGCAAAAGACCCATCCTGATCTTGCGGCATCAATGATCTATGTGGCAGGAGAAAGGGTTGTCACCGATCCTGTTGCCATCCCTTTTAGCATGGGCTGCGATCTTTTATGCGTTTATTCGAAAAGATACATCGACCATCCTCCCGAATTAAAACTCGACAAGCAGCTTCACAACAAAAACACGATGGAGCTCATGAGCCGTTTACTCCAAGAGGGCGGCAAGGCCATTTACGTAGCTCCGTCCGGCGGACGCGATCGGAAAAATACTGAGGGCGAGGTCGAAGTCGCTCCCTTTGACCCCCAAAGCATCGAAATGTTTTATTTGATGGCCCAAAAGGCAAAAACTCCCACCCATTTTTACCCTCTTTCCTTGGACACCTACGACCTTCTCCCCCCTCCTGAAACAATTCAAAAAGAACTTGGAGAAACAAGATCGGCAAAATACTGCACCATCCATTTGTTTTTCGCTCCTGAGTTTAACATGGAGCAATTCGAAGGAGCTTACGAAAAAGACAAAAGGAAAAGACGGGAAATAAGGGCTTATGCTATCTGGAACCTTGTAAAGAAAAATTTTCTCACCCTTAGAGGAGCCTAACTATGATGATCCGTTCTTTTCTTCTCTCGCTAGCTCCTTGTATTTGCTGCTATGCGAACTCAATCGATGTGGGAGTACAAGAAATTACGGACAGGTCTGATCTTCCTCTGCTCAATCCAGATTTGGCTAATAGAAAAACAGCCAAACTGCGCCTAACGAATGGACTTGAAATTTTACTTATCTCCGATCCTCAGGCAGATCAATCCGCAGCAGTCATGGCCATCGAAGCGGGCTCTTGGAACGATCCCAAAGAGTATCCGGGCATGGCCCATTTTTGCGAACATATGCTTTTCATGGGTTCTCATACATATCCTAATGAGAATGAATTTTCTAAAATGATCGCCGATTATAACGGACAAACTAACGCTTTTACTGCATCCGATCGGACTGTCTATATGTTCTCTTCTCAAACCAACGGGTTTTTAACCATTTTAGACCGCTTTGCCCATTTTTTTATCGATCCCCTTTTTAATCCATCGGGCATTTCCCGAGAACTTCACGCTGTCGACCAAGAATACGCCAAAAATTTGGAAAATGACGGCTGGCGGGAGCATATGATTTTTAAGGAACTCGGCAATACCGACCACCCCAATCGGGGGTTCAACATGGGTAATTCGGCCACGTTGAAAGGGATTCCTCAAATCGCG
>DAINNB010000155.1:0-3979 GCA_036736085.1 Chlamydiales bacterium | reverse complement strand
TTTAAATTATTTATATTTTTTTTTTTAATATAATAAATTAAAAAAAAATATTTTTTTTTTTTTTCTTTTTTTTTCTTTGGGTTGGGGCGTGTTCCCCCCCCCCCCATACCCTTATAGAAAAAAACTACTTAATCAAAGAAGCCAGTCTTTCCAAAATTTCAGTTTGTTGTTTAATGACTTGTTCAAAATCTTTGGGTTCTACTTCTCTTTGAGAAAGAAGTGTAAGCCCGTAGACGCCCTTCGCCATTTCCTGAGCGACTTCAGGGTGTTCGTTTTGAAGACGGTCGATGGCTTGAACGAGTTTGTTATTGGTATTCACAACGAGCGTTTTCTTTTTGAGAAGGTGCGCTGCGTTGATTTTTTGCATGACAAAGTAATCGCGTGCACGACGTTGTTGCTCATCTAAAACGAGAAGGCCGGGAAGAGCGTCGGCAGCAAGACTTTTCGCTTCAACGGTGACTTCCGAGTCTTTGAGGGCAGAGCCGATGAAATCGGCAAGCTGTGAGGTGTAGCTCTTTCCTGTTTCATCGACCATGTTTTTTTCTCTGGATGGATCGAGGAGGCAATCATCGAGAGAGCCATCGATCCTTTGGAATGTTGCCACCATTTTTTCTTCCAAATAATGGATGAGGGGAACGTCGACATTGGTGTTAGCGATTAAGATATCGATCCCTTTGGCCCGGTACGCATCGAAAATGGCAGCGCCTCGATGATCTTCTGTGGAGTAGAAGATTTTTTTCTCTTCGCTTTTTTCCAAAAGTTCTGGAATAGAGGTCCAAGAGCCGTCGTGTTTTTTCCAGACGAGGAGCTCTTTGGCTTTTTCGAAAAATTTTTCATCATTGAGAATACCGATCTTCACGACTGTTTCGATGTCAGGCCAAAGCTGCAAAAAGCGCTCTTTTTCTGTTCGATAAAGCCCTGTAAGGCGATCGGCAATTTTCTTCGTGATGTGCGCGCTGAGTTGTCTAACGCTTTTATCCACTTGCAAAGTAGAGCGCGAGACGTTGAGCGGCAAATCGACGCTGTCGATTGCGCCACGGAGCATATTGAGGTAGCGAGGCAGAATATCGCGGCAATGGTCTGATACAAAAACGCGGTTGCAAAAGAGCTGGATCGATTTTTCTGTCGGCTCAAAGTTCATGTCGATCTTTGGGAAATACAAAATCCCCTGCAACTTAAATGGATAGTCGACATTCAAATGGATCCAAAAGATCGGATCTTGGTCCAATGGAAACAGTTTACGATAAAATTCCAAATACTCTTCATCCGTGCAAGAAGACGGCGCTTTCAGCCATAAAGGATCGCCATTTTGGATCGATACTCCATTGAGTTCGATCGGCGTCGAAAAAAATCTAGCATACCGATTGAGCAAGTCCAGCAGTTTTTCTTCATGCAAAAACTCTTCATTGGTCTCATCTAAATGCAAAATAATATCGGTCCCTCTAGACGTTCTTCTTCCTTCTCCGAGCAAATAGGTCGAATTACCGTCGCAAGACCAAAAAACAGGCGACGCTCCTTCTTGATAAGAGAGCGTCTCAATCTCCACCTTTGAGCTCACCATATAAGCCGAATAAAACCCAAGGCCGAAATGTCCAATGATAGCCTCTTTGTCCGCATCCTTATATTTTGCTAAAAATTCCTCTGCGCCTGAAAAAGCAATTTGAGCAATATACGTTTCAACTTCGTGCTCAGTCATCCCAATCCCGTTATCAGAAATCGTGAGCGTCTTTTTCTCCATATCCGTTGTCACTGAAATCTTAAAATCATTCTCAGCCGCGCCCTCTCCCGCTTCACCCAAAATACGCATCTTTTGGATCGCATCCGAAGCGTTCGACACTAACTCTCTTAAAAAAATCTCCCGATCAGAATAAAGCCACTTTTTAATGATAGGCAATATGTTTTCACTATGAATTTTTAAGTTGTTTGTTCTCATAAATCTTTCTCCTGTTTTTAATAAAAAATCAATCTCACTAATTCTTTTACAATTTTTTTTATTTTTTTTCAATATTCATGAGTTTGTCAAATGGGGCTCCGCCCCAACCCCCGCCAAAGGACTGACGTCCTCTGGACTCCTATTTGCTTTTATAAAAAAACAAGAAGGAGTCCAGAGGACGTCAGTCCTTTGGTGGGGTTTGGGGCGAAGCCCCATAGCGATTGCCTTTCAAATATTTTTTGTCTATGATGCGCGAGTTTAAAAGATCTAGATGAGGGGTTATGAAGTTGTTAGCGGCGCAGATGAATCCGACGATTGGGGATATGGAGGGGAATGTGCGGAAGATTCTGGCGGCGTTGAAGAGGGCGAGGGCGGTGGGCGCTGATATTGTCTTATTTCCTGAGTTGGCGGTGACTGGATATCCTCCGGAGGACTTGTTGTTGGATGGGGCGTTCATTGAGGCAGCCGAGAGGCAGTTAGAGGTGATAAGACCGGAGACAAAAGGGCTGCTGGCGATTGTGGGGTTGCCGAGACGGTGTCCTTGGAAGGGAGAAAAGTTTCTTTGCAATAGCGCGGCGGTGTTTAAGGGGGGAGATCTGATTGGATTTAAAGATAAGACTCTCTTGCCGACGTATGATGTGTTTGATGAGAAGAGATATTTTTCTTCAGGAGATGCGGTCTTTGTAGTTGAGCATTTGGGATGGCGGATAGCTGTGACGATTTGCGAAGATCTTTGGCAGCATAGTGGTTTAGTAGGATATACGAGATATGACACGGACCCAGTTGCGGCTTTGAAAGAAGAGAGGCCTGATTTGGTCGTGAATTTGTCGGCGTCTCCTTATTATTTTAAGAGGAAGGAAGCTAGATGGCTTGTTTGCTCCGCTGCGGCAAAAACGTTGGAGTGCCCTGTGGTGCTATGCAATCAAGTGGGGGCAAATGACCAATTGGTGTTTGACGGGCATAGTTTGCATTGCAACCAAAAAGGGGAGCTGATCCAAAGTGCGAAGGGATTTGTCGAAGAGGATTTGGTTGTGGAGTTTGATGCCCACGTGTGTCCTTGCGTGCGCGAGGAGAATGGAATTCAGGATTTATATCGAGCTCTTGTCTTGGGGGTAAAGGATTACTTTGGTAAGCAGGGATTTTCCCAGGCAGTTGTCGGGCTTTCTGGAGGAGTGGATTCTGCATTGGTGGCCTGTATTGCTTGCGATGCGTTGGGAGCTTCGCAGGTCAAAGCGCTAGCCTTGCCTTCCCGATATTCTTCCGAGGCCAGTTATGCCGATGCAGTTTGTTTGGCGGATAGATTAGGAATTGAGCTCAAAAAAGTCGATATTGATCAGTTGTTTCAACAGTATCTTGATGAGTTAAGACCAGAGTTTCCGGAGGCTTTGTCGTCACTTGTAGAAGAGAACTTGCAAGCGCGGATCCGGGGGATGATCTTGATGGCTTTTTCTAACCAAGAGGGGTCTTTGCTTTTGAATACTAGCAATAAAAGTGAAGTGGCGATGGGATACACGACGCTCTATGGCGATTTATGCGGAGGTCTTTCAGTGATCAGCGATGTGATCAAACTGCGCGTGTATGAACTTTGTCATTTTGTGAACCGAAAAGAAGAGATTATTCCTCGAGCGACCTTGCATAAAGAGCCAAGCGCTGAACTGCGTCCGAACCAAAGAGACCAAGATACTCTGCCCCCTTTCGATGTGCTTGATCCCATTTTAGAGGATTACTTAGAAAAAGGGATTGCTCTAGAAGAAATTTCCTCAAAAAGAAATGTTTCTTTGTCCTTTGTGCAAAATCTAGTCAAACAAATCCATTTGGCAGAATACAAACGAAGGCAAGCCCCGATGGGCCTTCGAGTCACCCAAAAAGCCTTCACCAAAGGAAGAACAGTCCCCATTGTCCAAAAATGGACTTAATGTAACCCCAAAAAAAGGGGTTTCCAAAGGGCGTCAGCCCTTTGGTCGGTTGTTAAGGGCGAAGCCCTTAACAAAGCAGGGATTAAAACGGCATAGAAAAAGCGAAGCCTGGGTGGCCTGTGATCATGGC
>DAINNB010000154.1:0-4038 GCA_036736085.1 Chlamydiales bacterium | reverse complement strand
TCAACTAAATCCTCCAAGAAAAATCAATCAATGAAATCATCCTGAGAGGAGGAGATCACCTCTCCCTCAATGACACGCAGCTCGACACTCTATTTCAAGCCTTCGACACCATACCCCACATCAAAAGGATCCGGTTCCACTCCCGCTTCCCCATCGGCATCCCCGAACGGATCGACATCTCGTTTCTCCAAATACTCAAAAATAGCAGCAAGCAAATCGTCTTCATCATCCACTTCAACCACCCCAAAGAGCTCGACAAAGACGTCTCCGCTTCCCTCAAAAAAATCCAAAAGCTAGGCATCCCCGTCCTCAACCAGTCTGTCCTCCTCCAAGGGGTCAACGACAATGAACAAACCCTCCTCGAACTCAGCGAAACTCTCGTTCAAGCAGGCATCCTCCCCTATTATCTGCACGTTCTCGACCCCGTCGAAGGCTCCGCCCACTTCCACGTCACCGACGCAAGGGCCCAAGAACTCATCCAACACCTCCAAAAACACACCTCCGGTTACGCAATCCCCCGCTTAGTCCGCGAAGTCCCCGGCATGTTGAGCAAACAAGTCCTTTGCTAAGGGCTTCGCCCTTAAACCCACCAAAGGGCTAACGCCCTCTGGACTCCCTTTTCCTCACCAATTAAAATTTTCCTTTTCATTCAAATAATTGCTTACCTATAATCGCTGCTCTTCAAAAAAGAGGTAGTTATGACAGTGGAATTAGAAGGGGAATTTGATGAATGGGCGGCTTTTTCTGATTTTTTCGGCAGAGGCGGATATGTTGAGAAAATAGCAACGACCTGGGAAGGAAGAAAAATAGAGATCCTATCTTCCAGCGGGCGAGAAGACGACATTTTCAGAGCACAGCAAATTCAATTTGTTTTGCTGCAAAGAGTCCTGCAAAAAGAAGATGCGCTAGAAGTTTTGTATGGCCGCATTGAATACCCACTGCCTTTCGAAGAGTTTTTCTTAGATGCAGATGAAGAGATCATGCTTGCAAAGCCATGGAGCGGCGATCCAAATCAAGAATTTATCTTTGCGCCGCCCTATTCGCTTAATCAAGCTCATCCTTGCGGTCTGAGAAAATTTTGGAAGAAACACAAAAAAGCCATCATCATCACAGCGGTCGTCATTGTTCTTGTTGCAGGCACTGTCGTTGCTGTGACCATGCTCGGCTCTTCAGCTGCCTCGGCGGTAGCAGGAGCAGGAGGGAGCGCCTTAATAGATCTCGTCAATAATGACCCTACGTCCAACCACCCCTCTTCACCTACTCCCAAACACTCTTCCTTCGAACCGCCAAAAGATTTTCGCGACAAGTATATTCCTCCCTACACGCCACCTCCCCCCATCGATTTTTCTTCCCAAATCCCTTCACTTCAACCTCTGCCTACCGAGGTTCCATCCTATTCTCCTCCTAACTGGTTCCTGGAGTCTAAAATGCCATCCACTCCTCCTCAAGGATGCTTTCCCAACTACCCTCCTTCGTTCTCTAAAGATGTGGAGAAGAATACGGCCCCGTCTCTTCCCGATATGACTAAATTTTCCGATATTAAGCCTCCAGTTCCCTTTACTCCTTCTTCATTTTTTGAGTCCCCGCCACCCATTCCTATCTCTCCTCAAGTTTCTGAGATTTTTTCAAACCTTTTCAATCATCCGTCTCAAACAGCACCAGAATATTCCTCTTTGGGAACAGATCGAACGCATCCTTTGCCCAACTTAACCCCAAGCACCTCCAACAGATTAGCTATGGAAGAGGCATTAAAAGGATATCCCTCTGACCCTTATTTATCAGGGTGGCTCGGCGCTCCTTTGGAGATAGTTGAAGATAAATTCCGCATTCAAAAAACACATTCGTTTTCCGAAAAACTGCCTACCTTGGGAACTCCTAATCCAGACCTGCTCTTTATAGCCGGCAATGGGATGAACACATCCAAAGAAGAAGCGTTAGGACATCAGGCCTATTTAAGAAAATTAGCGAGAGATCAATTGGCTGTAGATTTTATCTACAATCATTCCAATTCGGCACCCATAGATATCTTGGAAATTTTTTGTTTAAATTATTTCGGCTATTCACCCATCACGGCAGACCTTTTGCAAAGGTCCTGGCAGAAATTTGCAGATTATCATGAAGACAATCCAGCAAAAAAAGTCTTGCAATATTGTCACAGCCAAGAGGCGATTCATGTCTATAATGCTCTTAAAACATCTTCGCAAAAGCTTAGAGATAGAATCATCGTTGTAGCGATTGCCCCTGCAAAGGTAATTCCAGATGAGTTGTGTTATAAATCTTTCAATTATGCTAGCGAACTTGATATTGTTCCTCTTGGAGAAGGCTTGTTTGCTAGCTCTTTAGACTGTCCTCATCCTGATTTAGAAGCTTCGGAATTATGGAAAATGGCGCTTAAGCATCGAAAAGAATTGGTATTGTTGAAACCGCATCCCAACGCAAAAGGTCTCGACCATGAATTTCAAAGCCCTACTTTTACAGATGTCCAAATTAAACACATGAATGACTATTTTAATAAAAATGGGGAGTATCCATGAGATTTTTTGCTTTTTTTACTTCATTACTTTTTTTGTGTGCCTGCCAATACGTAGAGGAACCACCAAATACAAAAGCAGCAATGAAACAGCTTGTTTTATCAGATACTGTTCGTTGGTTAAAAGCAGATAAAGAACTTTATGCTTGTGGTTGGGGAGGTCAATCAAAAGATAAAATTCAAATGTTAGCTTTAAGCTTTTTTTATTACAAACCTGTTAAAAATATAGAACAGGGAAGAGATTTATTAATTTCTGCCATTCAGCGATTTATTGGAGAAATTCACAAAGAGACTCGCCTTCATAAATATTTAGAAAAAAATCCTTTTCTTCCTGAAAACATTGAAATCCGCATTTTCATTCAAGACTTAAACGGATCTCGCTTCCCTTCAGGAGAATTAACCGTTCTATCATTTATTGATGGAATATTGACTTATGAAATTAACGGATATAAACAGTATGAATTGATTACAATACAAGAAGAAACCTACGAAGAAGCATTGACTAAATGGAAGTCGGTTGCTGATCGGTGATAGCCTGCGAAGAAATCTTAAGGTTCTTATGTTATAATTCATTCAATATTTGTAAAAACAGAGAGACTCCATGAGATTTGTTGTTTTCTTTGGCTTGTTAATTTTTTCTTCTGCCTGCCAATACGTAGAGGAACCACCAAATACAAAAGCAGCAATGGAAAAGCTTGTTTTATCAGACACTGTCCGCTGCTTAAAAGCAGATAAAGAGCTTTATGCATGTGGTTGGGGAGGTCAGGGGAAAGATAAAATTCAGATGCTAGCTTTAAGTTTTTTTTATCACGAACCAGTTAAGGATATAGAAAAAGGGCGAGACTTGTTAGTCTCCGCCATCCAAAGGTTTATAGGAGAAATTGACAAAGAGAAACGTCTTCATAAATATTTAGAAAAGAACCCGTTCCCTCCCGGGAGTATCGAAATCCGGATTTTTATTCAAGATGTAAAGGGACATCGTTTTTCTCCAGGGCATTTGACCGTGCTAACATTTGTTGATGGGATTTTAACTTATAAAATGGCAGGCCCTGAGCCAAAAGAATTAATCATAATAGGTCAAGAAACCTACGAAGAAGCACTCACTAAATGGAACTTAGCGCATAACGAAGCTTAGGACAACTCAACTTAATCTGATATATCCTCTCACAAAAAGCAACAGGGTTTTAAGGGACGTAGTCCCTTAATGGAGTTTGGGGCGAAGCCCCAATGCTTAAAGCCGATCGACTGTTTTTAGGCCTAGGATTTCGAGGCCTTGGCGCAGGACTTTTGATGTGAGTTCGCAAAGGAGGAGGCGTGAGTGTTCTTCTGGGGAGCCTTCTACGCGGCAGTCGCGGAAGAACGCGTTGAACTTTTCTGCGAGGTGGTAGAGATATTCGCAAAGCCTGTGGGGAAGAAGATCTTGAGCGAAGGTTTCTAAAATCTCTGGGAAACGTCGAAGGTGAAGGCCAAGGGACATTTCTGAAGGGTGGTTGAGCTCGATACGGGAG
>DAINNB010000153.1:0-4069 GCA_036736085.1 Chlamydiales bacterium | reverse complement strand
GGACAAGAGACGAAACCAAAAGACATGTTATGTTTTACGCCCAGCCCCAAAAACGCCAAAAGACCCGAGTCGACGCCGGCGCGCGGATTATTGCCCTGGCGCACCATCACTTGCTGGATTTTTTGATCATGCAGCCAAGAAAAGATTCCTTCATCGCGGGCCATTTTCCAAAGAGCTCCATGTCCTCCAGGTTTGAGAAATAATTTTCCCTCACCCGCCCAAATCCAATCGCCCCGTTCATCTACTGCAGGAACGAGCGGCTGACAAAATAGACGAAAAGTATCTTGGGGACGGCCAAACCACTTATTAGATTCGCACATCTCTAAAATAAATTTGTGGTTGTCCTTCTCTGCCGACGTCATGATCCCTATCGGCATGACAATTTTTTTTCCATACTTCTGTTCATACAAAAATTCTCGGGCCTGCACGTCACGGATCAATCCTTCAAAAAGCGAGCGGCCGGCAAATTGCATTTTAGCGGCCGGCAGATCGCCGCCGGTGAGCCTGTCCACCAAATGAAGCCGGTCCGCCGCTCCACCTAAAGGATAAAACTCGGCCGTATAAGGCAGAGCTTTAAGCCCGCATTCGACCGCGTCTTCTACTTCAATACCAGAGTGGGAAATATCGTAAAAACAAGGAGAATAAAAAGTAGATCCTTGAAATGAAGTGCCCGGCGTTTGGTTCAAGCGGCGCAAAACTTCGATTTGATAGCCAATGATTCCGCCGATTTCGCGATAAAATTGGTCGACAGGTTTGAGCTGCGAGCAAAGACGCTGCAAAGAAACTAGACCTAACTCCTCCAGTCCTCGCGCCTGTCCAATGACTATCAATTGCCCAAGCAGCCACTTTTCCATCTCTGTGCATGCACGAAGCTTTTCTTGCAGCAGGTGGCGAAAGGGAGAAAATTGAGCAGCTTGCATTTCTTGATCTAAAAGAGCGATGCGCTGAGGCAATGACCAGACAGAAAGCAGTTTTTGGTTGAGTATGTCTAATTGGTTAAATAACATAAGATATTTCTCCCACGTTCGCGAGACTGCCAAAAAATTGCCTTAAAAACAATAAACTTCTTCTTTTTTCTTCGCTCGGGGCAAATCTGTGCGATTTATTTTGACTATTATACCCAAAGAACGATAAAAGATTCCTTTTGAGTGGCATAACTTGTCCAGACGAAGTTTTGTATGCCTCATCCAAATGCAGATGTAGGCAGGCTCACACAATTTTTAATCGCCCCTTTTTCAAGGAGAAAAACATGGCAACCAAACAAAAAAACTCAAAATTCATGCAACCTATGAAACTGAGCGAAGAGCTCTCAGCTGTAGTAGGAAAGGGTCCAATGCCTCGCACTGAAGTGACAAAAAAACTATGGGCTTACATCAAGAAAAATGACCTGCAAGACCCAAAAATCAAACGCAACATCAATCCTTACGTCTAATTAGGAAAAGTATTCGTCGGCTGAAAAAAAGCAGTAAACATGTTTGAAATGTCATAACTCTTCAACAAACACCTCTCGTAATCGCCCTCTTCTAGTGAAGATCATACGTCCTGACATCCGTCAGGACTCTTTTCTCCCTCTAAAGAATACAAAGTCATTTTAACTAAAAAATCGTGATGGCCACAGCACGCCCAATCCATCGCTCCGAACAAGCTGCTATTTAAATACATACGATATTCCATGTGACAGATCGAAGAATCGACTATTGGATAAGATTCAAAGCTCCTTTTGGAGTTCAAATGAACGGCGAACATCATGTACTAAAACAGTAGACATAAAATAAAAAAAGAATAACATTAATTATTATTTAATAATTTTTTAGGAGCTTTTAATAATGAAGTCTATTTGCCTAAACATGATTGTAAAAAATGAGAGACGCGTTATTCGGCGCTGTTTAGAAGCTCTCAAAGAGCACATCGACTATTGGGTCATTGTCGATACCGGATCGACCGATGGCACGCAGGAGCTCATCAAAGAATGCCTCCGCGGCTATCCCGGCGAGCTGCATGAGAGGCCTTGGCATAATTTTGAACATAATCGCAATGAGGCGCTCCGTTTAGCAGAAAACAAAATGGACTACATTTTATTTGTCGATGCCGATGAAATCATCCATTTCTCTCCCGATTTCAATAAAGATAGATTGGACCAAGACTATTATTTGATTAAAACTGTGGCGGCGGATTTAGAATTTTATATCGTCAAGTTAATTAAAGATGATTCCCTTTGGAATTGGGTCCAAGTTATTCATGAATTTATTCAGCATACCGGAGACGTTTCGGGAGAAAAATTAAAAACGATATGGACTGAATCAGTGCAAGATGGGGCCCGTTCAAAAGATCCTGAAAAAATGAAAAAAGACATTGAGATTTTGCAAGCAGCCATAAAAAAAGATCCCCAAAATGCCAGATATGTTTTTTATCTAGCTCAGACGTATAAAGCGAATAAAAACAAACAAAAAGCGCTGGAAACTTATCAAATTAGGGCAAAAATGAATGGGGAAAAGGATGAAACATTTTGGGCTCTTTTTTGTGTAGCTCAACTTCAAGAAGAGTTAGGTTTCAATCCTCTTGACTATCTCAAAAGTTATGATAGGGCCTATCAGTTCGATCCTACTCGGGCCGAACCTTTAGAAAGGATGGCCAGCTATTATTTTCAAAACGAATTTGCCTCCACCGCCTACAGTTTGATGAAGCATGCCCAAACTCTCCCGACCCCCAATCCCCTCACCTGCGGCTACCTTGCTTGGGTTTACGACTTTGCCGTCTATTCCATTTGCGCCGACTGCGCGATGGACCTTGGCAAATTCAAAGAGGCGGAAATGATGTATCTAAACATTTTTAGAAAAGACAAAGCTCCGCCAGGTCTTATCCCTCACATCCAAAAGCAGCTCAAAAAAATCGAAAACTTATTGGGGGAAAATTTGACAAGCTAGGTATAATTCCCCTCATGCTCAGCCTAATTTTTCTAGCCGGAGGCTCGGGGGCCCGAATGGGCTCTCCGACCCCTAAACAATTTTTACTTCTCGGAGACAAGCCGGTAGCTCTTCACTCTTTCGAGCTTTTTTTGTCTATCCCCGAAATTTCCGAGATCATTGTCGTCTGCGCCCCCTCTTACCAGAACCAATTTACAGCCCAAGACAAACCCATCCTCTTCGCAATACCCGGCCACCCCCGCCAAGATTCAGTCTATCATGGGCTCCAAGCCTGCAACCCCAATTCAAAGCTCATCGTCATCCACGATGCGGCGCGCCCTTTTCTCGAAAGAAAAGATTGTCTACGCCTCATCGAAGCCGCGCATCGCACCGGAGCCGCCGCTCTCGCAACCCCCGCTTCCTCCACCATAAAAATCTGCACGCCCAAAAAAATAGTCAAACAAACACTCGAGCGCTCCACCCTCTGGCAAATGCAAACTCCTCAGGCTCTCCTTGCTCCCATCATCCATCGAGGCTTTCTCCGCATCTTTCAAGCCCATCAAGAAGTGACAGACGATGTCTCTCTCGCAGAAGCGATCGATCATCCGGTAGAAATCGTTGAAGGCTCCCCCAAAAATTTCAAGCTCACCACTCCCTTCGATTGGCTTGTTGCTCAAACCCTCATCTCGGCGCCTCATGTCTCGCTATAAACTCACCCTGGCCTATGACGGCACGAATTACTGCGGCTGGCAGGTCCAAACTGAAAAAACCTCCATTCAAAGCCTCATCCAACAAGCTCTCCAAACCGCTCTTCGCCACCCCCTCAACTTAACAGGTTCCGGCCGCACTGACGCCGGCGTCCACGCGCAAGGTCAAACCGCTCATTTCGATACCGATCTTCCCTTCGACCCCGCCCGTCTTCGCCTCTCTCTCAACGCTCTCCTCCCGCCAGACATCCGGATCCTTCTCATCGAGCCCGCAGCTCCCGACTTCCACGCCCGCTACAGCGCCCAATCAAAAATCTACCACTATCACCTTCACCTAGACCGGATCGCAAATCCCTTCACTCGCCTCTACCGTTTGTTATTCCACTAAAAACTCGTCCTCGGCCTCCTCATAGCCGCCGCCGCCTCCTTGCTCGTCACTCACGACTTCACCTCCTTTAC
>DAINNB010000152.1:0-4134 GCA_036736085.1 Chlamydiales bacterium | reverse complement strand
AGTATAGGGGGTCAATCGAATGTTTACGCTCTGTCTAACCGAAAACTTGGCATTTAGGTTAGGTGAGCTGGTAAGAGAACTATCCGCTCTTATTATCAAATGTTACAATACGGACTGTTTATACTGAAGTGAATTCAAAAGCCCTCCGCTAGACGGGTTCACTTCAGTATGGAAGCTATACCCAACGTGATTCAAAATTTGGTCGCTAGGAGGGTTCAAAGCGCCAAAAATCGATTGTTGCAAAGAGGGGTTGTATTGATTAATACTACCCCTCTTTGCAACAATCGATTTTTGGCAGCTTTCAATCCCTCCTAGCAACCAAATTTTGGATCACGTTGGGTATATAGTACTTCCGGTTGAAAGGCACCCAATCTTTTCGTTTTAACAATTCACTTTTCCAACTATTTTGGCAGGGTTCTATGATCTTCGAATAGTAACCTTGCCAAAATAGTTGCAAAATTGAACCGTTAAAACAAAAATCTTGGGTGCCTTTCAACCGGAAGTACTATATAACAGCTGATATTATACTCGAGCGATACCTAGTTGCCTCTGATCTTTTTCGAGACGTTTTTCAAAATCATCATATTTTATTGGGGATCGTCTTAGGGTATGGAAGGCATAATGCCCAGCTATTTTCAAGAAAGGTTCAAATCGAAGAGGAGAAGGAATCTTCCTTCTTCTTTCCTATCAATATAGAAGCTCTCCCGGCTAAAGGATTTTCTAGTCTCGAAGAAGAATACCAAGATAGCAATGACCGGCTAATTTCTTTCGAAGAGGAAGATCTTTGGGAGTGGTGGGATCCTGTTTTGCCCCTGCCAGGATTTATAGCAGACTCTAAAGCCCCAGAAACTCAAAAGTTAAAAGAACAATATCGGAAGCAGCGAAAAAAAATGATCGAAATCTACAAAGAGAGGCATTTCTTGGAAACTACTTTAGAAGTCCTCGTGTATGACTTTTAAGTTATTTCGGTTCGCTTTTAAGATTTCGATTTAAAAAATGAGAAGTAAATTTGAAGGGAGAATAAAACCCCCTATTTCTCCATAGGCTAACTCGGGATGGATATAGATAACCCTTTTTTCTCCTTCCCTCATACCTGTGATCCCGATCTTTAATCCCGTAATTGCTTCGTTTAAACTTAGCCATCCTTCTTTTGAGGGGCCCGATGGAGAATCCTCTAGATCTTTGACAAAATAGCGAATTAAAGGGGTCGAATCGGCTTGAACTTGTTCTCCTTGTCCTTCTTTGAGAACTTGATATTGCACTTTGCCGGAGTGTAGTGCGATCATTCCTTCTTTCTTTGCCTGATCGGCGAGAAAGCTTTCCGCTTGCTGTAGATTATTTTTGCCTTCCTCTAGGGCGTTCTTTTTTTGCATGGCCTCTATCGCTCGAATGCATGCAGTTTCTGTCATTGGAGGCTCTTTATCAAGAGAAGCGTTATGTATTCCTTCAATGAGCTTATCTAGATTTAGTTCTATATCGAGGCGTTGAAGATTTTGGCCGATCATGTAGCCTAAAGTTTCAGAAACTTGTTCTTTATCATCTTCGGCAAATAACACGGGACAGCAGAGGATAGATAGAAAGAGGAAGCTTCGAATTTTCGTGCGATCGATATTCAACATAAAACCATAGACCTTCAGATGCAACGGATTGAAAATATCTTTTTTTTAAGAAAGATTCAAGGATTCAGATAGTCGTGGGCTACGCGGCCGTAGGGGAGCGTCAGATCGCTGACAATATGCACGGCAGAGACGATTCGGCGAATAGGCAAATCGGCGACGGGGGCCATCGCATGGGGCACAAGCTCTAGTTCGCCGTGGCCTTCCCAAGCTCCTTTGATAGCGACATCGGTCAAATTATGGGACACTAGTTCGCAAATGCGGGGAGTTCCATCGACATGAGGGATGATTTTTAATAGGTAATTAGGCGTTTCGGAAAATTCTTTTTCGATGGTTGTTACGTTGGCGGTTTTATATTTATAACCCATTGTGCCAAGGGCGACTCGGACTCCTTGGTAGTACATTTCTCCGATGAGAACATCGGTGTCTACACGCAGCGATGGTTTGGCGAGAGTTTTGGGAAATCCCCAAATTTCCCGGCCAGCTGCGATCGGCGGTTCGCTATCCAAGTACATTGAGTGGACGTAATTGCCAGGCTTGCCTTGGTAGAGGACGGGAATGACTTGTCCCGATTCAGTATAGTCCCCAAATCCGCTTGAGTCGGGCATCCGGATGAATTCATATTTGACGAGAGGTTTTGTGACTTCCAAAGGTTCTGGCACGACAGCTTTGAGCTTATCGAGATCAGTTTCGTAGGTAATGATGAAAAACTCTCGGTTGATGAAGCGATAAGGTCCTGGAGGATAAGTGGGGGAGCAAAAGGGCATCGCGAAGGCGTTTTTTTGAATTTCTTTGATTTTCATTCATTCCTATTAGCTAAAAGTTCTCAACTTAAGACGAGAGTTGTTTACTGCATGCACCATCCGTGGCTGACTACTAGCGATTGTCCGGTCAAAGCATTTGAATCAAACGACGCGAAGAAAAATACTGCATTTGCGACATCATCTTCCGTTGTAAATTCTCCGTCGACGGTCTCTTTGAGCATCACGTCTTTGATCACTTTTTCTTCGCTGATCCCTAACTTTTTCGCTTGCTCGGGGATTTGTTTATCTACTAGAGGCGTTCGGACAAAGCCAGGACAGATGAGATTCGCCCTTACGTTATGGGCGGCACCTTCTTTCGCGACGACTTGGCAGAGACCCTCGAGACCATGTTTTGCTGTGACGTAGGGAGCTTTGAGAGGGGATGCCTCTTTGGAGTGGACCGAACCGATGTAGATAATCGAGCCGCCCCGTTTATTTTTATACATCGAGCGAAGACAAGCTCTTGTGGTTAAAAAGGCTCCGTCTAAGTGAACGGCAAGCATTTTTTTCCAATCGCTCAGAGACAATTTGTCGATCGGATCGATATGCTGGATGCCTGCATTGCTCACCAACACATCGATTGGACCTACTTGATGTGTAATCTCTTCAATACCTTGGTCAACTTGAGACTCTTGCGAGACGTCCATGGCGAGAGGAACTGCTTTTCCTCCATGGCGAGATAGCTCTTCAGCCGTTGCTGCGGATTTGGACTTATCGAGGTCCGCAATGATGACGATAGCTTTTTCTCGGAGAAATTTTTCTGCGATCTTTTTGCCGATGCCGCTGGCAGCTCCAGTGACGAGCACAACTTTGTTTGTCATTTGCATGAGAAGCTCAACATGTACTGTTTTCTTTGGATATAGATAAGATCGTATATCCGTACAAGAAGAACTTCTCTATTTTTTAGCTCAACTGTTTGCTAGCTTCGCTTGCAAGTTGCCTTTATGGAAAACAAGCGCATCCCGCCAACTCCAATGTGTATCTTCGTCTCCTCCCATCATGCATACTCTGCATCCCATTTCGCTAGCGCCTCCAAAGTCTAGCTCTGTTGCCAAAATCCAAATCACTCCAATGAGAGGAATTAACCCTTTAGCAATAGCGCGAACGATTCTTAAATCGCTATCTAGAAGATCTTGTTTTTCTTTCCTTGCAAATTCTCGGTTCAGCCATCGGAGGTCTTCTTCTGTTGTAAAAGGAGAGGCAGGGACGTCTTCTTTGGAAAAGTAGTTCTGGCGAGGGGTTGTCTTCGCTCCATGAACATAAAGGCCTAGGGCCTCATGCCGTTTTTCAATGTCATTTAAGTTTATTTGCGCCAGACTGGTAGCTTTTCCATCCCAACGGGTATAGTCTTGCCCTTCCACTCTGCCAAATTGTTCTCGGGCACCCTTATGATTGAGAGTTTGACTATAAAGAGAGGCATGCTCACGCCAATGCCATGCGGCTTTAGCTGCAAATATGGGGAGCGCTACTAAACTGACAAGAGGAGCCAGAGCGACAACGACGACAGCTCCTGCAACGGCGGCGGTAAATTGAAGAGCATTTTTTGCTCTTTTTTCAATAGCATTCATATTCATGATCAACTCCATGAGAGTTTTTTTTGGGCCTCTATTTTTTCTCAAACGAAGGTTATAAATCAAGGGTTTTCAGATTCTGAATACTTCTATACCCAACGTGATTCAAAATTTGGTCGCTAGGAGGGTTCAAAGCGCCAAAAA
>DAINNB010000151.1:0-4208 GCA_036736085.1 Chlamydiales bacterium | reverse complement strand
ATCGTTTCTTAATCATAACAAAACAAGAAATAAAAAAACAGCCGTTAAAAACATTTTAATTCGGATCCCCACTCAGCATCGCGCGCCTCTCGATAAACTTCTTTTTGTTTTTTTGTGACAACTTTTTGTTCTAAAGTTCCCTTGTTTGTGCAAACGGATAATTTGACATGGCCGGAGAGTTTTTGCGGTTTTTCAACAATCCGTCCTTCGAGAGAAGGGCATGGAAATGGAGAAAGGGCTACATAAGAATATTTTTCATCTTCATAGCCAAGAGAACCTTCTTTAAGTAGTTTGTGCACTTTGGTCCTTTCGACCCTCGCAGGGAAATGACACCAGCTGGCTGTGGGGCAGGCTAGATGATGGGGGCAGGGAGCTGCGATATGGGCGCCTAGTTCGAGGAGTTGATTTCGGATCGATAAAATATTCGCAAAGCCTTTGGGGGTCCCCGGCTCGACGATGAGGACCATCATTTTTTGTTTCCATAAACGTATGATAAGATCCAGACAGTCTATTTCGGCGCATACGTAAGAGAAAATGGCCAAGTCTGCCTGGGGAAGGGAAAGCGGGCTTTGTAAGTTTTGTAAAAACCATTTGCTTTTTCGTAAAACATCTTTTTCTGCATCAGATGCCAACGTTTTGCCTGCAGTCAGCATTTGCTGACTTTGTTCGAAAAGGACAATTGATTCTAATTCATCAAATACTTCCGCTGCTGCCCAAGACGCTGTCCCCGGCCCTGCGCCTAAATCGATGAGGCGTTTACAGGTCCAATCGGGAAGTCTTCTTTTTATGCTCTCCAATGCTTGATATACCGCTGCATAAGTAGCCGGCATTCTGGCTAAAAGATAGGCCAAAATGTGATTGGGCTGATGGAAAGAGGCAAGGGAATTTTCTCCTCGATGATATGCCTCAGATAGCTGCTGGTAGGCGTCCCTTAAAGAATTTAGGGGGACTTTGCTTGCCATGTTTTCAAGGGCTTGTTGTAAAGAGAGGGGAAGCTGCATGGGATACCGAAAGAAGAGAATTTTTTGATGTAAGGTCAGTTATATTTTTTTATGCGGATGGCTGCGGAAAGGCCCGGTTTTGAAGGGAAATTTTCTTTCGCGGCCGAAATTTTAATGGGGATCATCTCTTGTCCAGAAGAGAGGGAAGATCCTTCGAGCTGAGAGACTGTTGCTGGCCCGATCCAGGAGATGGAGCCTTTCCAGCTTTGGTTTGGGTAAGCTGCGAGATAGATATCGACCTCTTGTCCTAATTGAAGCAGATGAAGGGTCTTTTCTGGGGCCTTTGCCTCAATCCAGCAGGAGCTAAGATCTAAAACAGTAACGATCGGTTCGTCAGCTTGGACGAGGTCTTTTGCTGCTTTTTGTAGTTTTAAAACGATGGCTTCGCAAGGAGATGCGGTGGAAAGTTGGGCTTCATGCTGCAGCAGATGGCGCTCTTCTTCTAAAAGGGCTTGCGTTTGCGCTTGGATCTGATTGATTTTAAGCTGGGCCGCTTGCATCGTTTGCAAATGCCGGTCCACTTCGTGTTGAGGTTTGACCCCTAAATCGGACAAATAATTTTGCATCGCCTCTTCAGATTGATTTTTGTACATCAGCAGTTCTTTATGCAAATCGGCAAGCAAGAGCTTTGTTTTATGCTGTTTCTCTGCAAGGCGGGTATTTTCCATAGAAAATAACAAAACGCCTTTATCAATTTTCTCTCCAGGCTCTGCTGTCAGCTCCGTGAGCATCCCCTCTTGGGGCGATCTGATCTGAAGAGAGGCGGCGAAAATCTTTCCTGAATCGAGCCATATGTAGGGATGTATAAAAACGCGCCAATATGCACCACCAAGAGACGCGAACGAAATAAAGAAAATAAAAACCCATGTAAAAGGAGTAAATTTTTTGATCAAGCGGCAGATCTCTTTCATTAATCAAAGTGTAGCTGAACATTTACCGATTCTTCAAGGTGTAAATGAGGCTTGCCGCCAAACAAGCGGCTGCAGCCAACAGAAACACGCTGCCCGGAACGATTTGATATGAAAATCCGCCTACCACGGGAGCCACAGCCATCGATAACGATTGGATCGATTGGGTAAGGCCTAAAATTTTCCCTTGAACCTCTTTTGGGGCGGTATTTGAGATGACGTTGGTGCAATGGGGCCATGCGAGCCCTCCCACGAGGGTAGTGAGCCCTAAAATGCCCAATGTGAGGTAAAGGTGCGAGGGGAAAGCAATGCCTGCGCACAAAAGGGTAAATAAAACGAGGCACCACTCCAAAATCCGCTGAGAAGGATAGCGGGAGATCAGGAATTTATTGAGCACGCTGGAACCTAAAGCCCAAAAAATTCCCATGAAAAGGGCTAGGTTGCCGATTTGGGAGTTGGTAAAAGCATAGCGATGGACGACCAATACGGGGGTGAATTGAAAAATGAGGGTCCAGGCGCATAAGAAAAGAAAATAGACCGTGTAAATCCATTTGATTTTTTTTGTTTCCAATACTTTTTTTATATTGCCAAACGATTCGAGAAAATGAAACTGGAGGGAAGGTTTGTTTGAAGACGTTTCCTTAAAGCCGAACACCACAAATAAAAAATTGGTGAACGTCAAGATAGAAGCAAGCCAGAAAGGAACATCTGGAGAGAGCCAAGGATAGATATTTGCATCCGATAGCTTACCGCCCAAAAAGGCACCTAAAATAAAAGAGATCCCTGTCAGCACGGAAAGAAAACTAAACCGCTTGACCTTGATCTTTTCTGTAGAGCTCAGATCGCTGATGCAGGCAAGGCAAACCGATAGGTTGCTGGCAAAAACGCCCGTCATCAAGCGGCCTAAAAAGAGAAACACCAAAGAGTACATTTTAATGCTAATGGCCGTGATGATCATGCCGATGCAGGTAAACAGCACGCTAAGAATAAGCGCCTTTCTCCTTCCATGTTTATCGGCATACTCCCCCAAAATAGGCGCGGCCAAAAACTGACCTAAAGAAAACGCCATTAAAAAAAGACCCAAAAGAGAGGTCCTCGCCGCCAAAGAGGCATCTGGAGAAAATAAAGGGTTGTGCTGGTCCAAAAAATAGGGGGCGAAAATAGGAAAAATAATCGACCAGCTCAAACTATCGACAAAAAAAGTAAAATAGATCGAAAAAAGGGAAAAGCGCTTACTCTTTTCCGATTTGCGTTTCATTTTTTTCCTTTTCTAAGTATCGCAATCGCGTTCTTTAGGACAGGCCCTCAATTTTAAGGCTCATAACTCAAGCAAAAGTTTTTTGCAATTTTCTGTCTGTTGCTGTCAAGTTAAGGGCTCCGCCCTTAAAAACCCGCCAAGGGGACGCGTCCCCTTGGAACCCCTTTTGGCTTTTATAGAAAAATAGATGAGGGCTTAGTCTTAAACTAGGCGCTTTGAGAAACCCATTTGATGGGGGGTTTGTTTTGATCTTTTAAAAATGTATTGATCTGGGAAAAGTGGCGGCAGCCTAAAAAACCATGGTAAGCGGAAAATGGCGAAGGATGGGCGGCGGTTAAAATTAGATGCGCTCCCTCCTCTTTTTTTAAAAACGCGCATTTCTGACAGGCTGATTGCCCCCACAAAACAAAGACTAAAGGATCTTTGCGTTCGCTTAGACGTTGAATGACCTGGTCTGTAAACAGTTCCCATCCTTGATCGGCGTGGGATTTTGCTTGTCTCGCTCGGACGGTCAGCGTCGTATTGAGCAGAAAAACTCCCTGGTCCGCCCAATGGTTTAAAGATCCGCTTTGAGGTCTTGGCCCCTCTAAATCTTGTTCGATCTCTTTAAAAATGTTGACCAGAGAAGGAGGCGGCTTTATTCCTTCTGCCACGCTGAAAGCAAGGCCATGGGCCTGTCCAGGGCCGTGATAGGGATCTTGCCCTACGATCACGACGCTCACTTTTTCGTAAGGGGTTTGATGAAAGGCTTGAAATACTTGGTGCATGGGAGGGTAGACAGTTTCCCCTGCCTTCATCTCTGCCGTTAAAAAAGCCTCGAGCCGGCGCATATAAGGCTTTTCAAATTCTTCTTCGAGAAGCTGGCCCCAAGTCCCTTTTGAACAAAAAAAAACTTTTAACATAAGTTTTTCCGTAAAAGCTATTTTGCCCGAAAGAAGGATTGACAGAAAGGTTTTTGAATCGATAAACTTTACCTTTTTCAACCCGGACAGACCATGAAAAATTTAGCTGAAAACAACCTCATCCGTTAAATTTTTCATG
>DAINNB010000150.1:0-4250 GCA_036736085.1 Chlamydiales bacterium | reverse complement strand
ACGACGATTTTTGTGCAGTCTTTGGTCCCTTCGATTCCTGAACTGACGATGTATTTTTTAAATTTGGTGACGTGGAACCGGTTAAAGCATAATCCTACGATCAAGCTGGAGATCCAGCATAGGGGATTTGGAGAAGACGTGCCGGCTGGATTTATGGTGTATCCAGTGAATCAGGCGGCGGATATTACGGTGTTCAAGGCTGACTTTGTCCCGGTCGGGGAGGATCAGTTGCCGATCTTAGAACAGACGAATGAGCTCGTTCGGAAATTTAATCGTTTGTATAGAAAGGACGTGCTTGTTGAGCCAAAACCTCTTCTTTCGAAGGTAGCTCGATTGCCTGGGACTGATGGCAAGGCTAAAATGAGCAAGAGTTTACAAAACACGATTAATTTGTCTGATAGCGCCGATGATGTGGCGAAAAAGGTCAAAGGCATGTACACGGATCCAGGGCACCTTCGAGTGGAAGATCCTGGTAAGATCGAAGGCAACTGCGTGTTTACCTATCTTGATGCGTTTGCGACAGACCGAGAAAAAGTAGAGGGAATGAAAGAGCATTATCAAAGGGGAGGGCTTGGCGATTCAGTCGTGAAGAAATACCTTCTTGAAGTCTTGCAAGATCTTTTAGAGCCGATCCGTAAACGAAGAGAATCTTGGGCAAAAGATCCAGGGGCTGTAATCGATATTTTGCGAAAAGGAACTGAAGTAGCAAGGGAAGCTGCTCATGCGACGATGCTAGAAGTCAGAGAAGCTATGAAGATTAACTATTTTTAAGAAGATATTCTATATAGCCTAAGAACATGAAAAGAAAAACAAGGCTGATGGAATAGGGGATTTTATCCCATTCATCCCATTTTTTTTGCTCGAGAGTTTTGCAAATTTCTTGATCTGGCTCATTGCCCACATACTCAATGCAGACGATGCGCGAATCTATCTGTTCGCGCATCTTATATAAATGTTCTGAGTAATACGCTGGAACCCAAAAAAGCCTCGGAAGTTCGATTCCCGCCGTTTTTTCTAATAAGCGCGCTGCATTTCCGCTGCATGTATGGAACCCCAGCTTTTCTTTGTGTTTTAGGATTTTTTCTTTTTCTTTTGCCGTGATATAGATATGGAATTGATAATAAGGTTTGCCCTTTCCTTCCAAGGCTCGAGCTCTTTTATCTGAATAATTTGTACTTTCCGATTCCACGCACTTTAAAAATAGATTGTAAAGCGTTTTATCGATCTCTAGAGCTGTATGCGATTCGGTATGAAACCAAATCACAGAACAGGTCTCTTCGTGTTTCGATGTTTCGTTTTTAAATACAATCATATCTTAATGTCTCTTCTTCTTTTTTCCTCGTTCTTTTTCTTTAACATTCTCGACAGAAGAAGAGCTTGATTCTCCCGGCTCATATATATATTCAATAGAATTTTTTGGGTTAGGTTTAAACCCCATTTTATTTTTCCAAAATTTATCAGCATTTTCTGCAATAGTGCAGACAGTTCGTTGATGCTCGATAGCAAATTCTAACATCTTATTTGCTAAAAAAGTTCCAGTTCCCTTGGCTTTGGGATTGAGTACATCGGCGACAAGGAACCGGATGATCAAGTTTGTTCCTTTGTCATCGCCAATCAATACAGCGCAGATCTCATCATCTTTTTGTGCGACCCACAAGTAACCGTGTTTTTCGTTCGAACGAAGAGATTCAAGCGATTGAGAGGCAATAGAGCAAGCGGCTTGAACCATTGAGCTTTCTCCCGATTTTTTCATCCGCTTTTCAAACTTACTTTTCCAACTCGCTAAAGCAGCTTGGATAGTTTGAGATTCAATATTTTGTTTTAATAAATTAATTTCGTTCATAATTTTTTTCTTTTGATTTATTTGTGTGTAATTTTACAATTATTTATTATTATTTTCAAATAATATATTCATTGATGTAAGTGTATTTGTGGCTAACTTGTTGATGATGAGCGATATGATGACATTTAATTTTATTGTGTCGCCAAGAAATATAATAAAGTAATTATTTTAAATAGAAGCGGAGCTTATTTCTTCTTTTGAGCGTCTTCTTCGATTTCGTGATTGAGGTTCTCATCTATTTCATCTTCGGTTTCTCCTCGGGATTCGAAAAACTCGCGGCAGAGAATGTAGATGGCCCCAACGGTAAAAATAGCGGGGAGGAAGAGTTTCCAGGGAATATCGAATTCGACCAAGATAAAGGTTCCGACAAAAATCAAAAGAGTAACGATCATGTCGTACGTTCGACCCATCAAGTACTGTCTCAACGCCAAAGGAAGGCCGATGACGAGCATAAGACCTGGCCACCATTCTCCTGTAAATATTAAAGCGGCAAGAGCTAATAACGTCAAAGCGCAGCTAAGGGCTTGAGCTCTTTTTTTAGAGACAAGAAAATGGGCCATAGATCGTTCCTTTTTGAGGGGCTATTTTTCATCGTAGCAAATGTCCGTTTATTTTTTTACACATTCCTGGGGCGTTGCCCCAAACCCCACCAAAGGACTTCGTCCTTTGGAAACCTATTATTTTTTTTCATAAAAACAAACAGGTTTCCAAAGGACGAAGTCCTTTGGTGGGGTTTGGGGCAACGCCCCAACTACTATCTCCTCAAAAAAGGAGCTGTCTTAGATTCTTTACAAAGAGCCACCTCTTCGGGCGTCCCTTGGGCGACGACATAACCTCCGGCTTCGCCCGCTTCAGGGCCGAGGTCGATGAGGTAGTCGGCGTTGAGGAGGATATCGATATTATGTTCAATGATGAGAAGAGTGTTTTTTTTCTCTGCGAGGCGGTGGAAGATGGGGAGGAGTTTTGCGACGTCTTCGCTGTGGAGGCCGACCGTGGGCTCGTCGATGAGATAGAGGGTTTTGCCGATTTCCCGTTTGGAAAGCTCGCGAGAGAGACGAAGGCGCTGAGCTTCGCCGCCAGAGAGGGAGGCGAGAGGCTGGCCGAGAGAGAGGTAGTCGAGACCGACGGCGGAGAGCGTGGTGAGACGCTTGACAAGACGCGGGATGACGGAGAAGAAAGAGAGGGCTTCTTCGATGGTCATTTGAAGGACTTCGCCCAGATTTTTTCCCTTGTAGAGTACTTCGAGAGAGATGGGATTGAGTCGAGAGCCTTTGCACGATTCGCAAGGGATGCGCACGGCGGGTAGAAATTGAAGATCGACCGTTTTGTAGCCTAGGCCCCAGCAAGAACGGCACATCCCGCGAAGGTGGTTGGGACTGAAGTGGCGAGGCTGTAGACCTTTGGCCTGAGCCAGGGGAAGAGCGGCGTAGTGGGAGCGGATGAGAGGAAGAATGTCCGTGTAGGTGCTTACATCGGCGCGGGCGGTTTGACCAATCGGGCTTTGATCGATGCAGATCACGTGCTCGAAGGCGTGAAGCCCGTAAAAAAGAGCGCTTTGGTACTCGATAGGCTCTTTTTGAGAAGAAGAATTGAGGGCGAGATCAGCTGCAGGTTTAAGAAGATGGCGCATGAGAGTCGATTTACCTGAGCCCGAGACGCCGGAGAGACAAGTGATGGCCCCTCTAGGAAAGGAGATCGAGATGTTTTTTAAATTGTGAAGGGACGCCTGCTCGATTCGGATGTCGGGAGAAAAGGGGCGCCTTTTTTTAGGAATAGGGATCTGTTGTTTGCCGCTGAGATAAGCGCCGGTGAGAGAGTGGGGATTTTTTTTGATCTCCGATAAAGTGCCGTGAGCTGTGATCCGGCCCCCTTCTCTTCCGGCTTTGGGGCCGAAATCGAATAGATAGTCGGCCTCAGCGATGATGAGAGGATCGTGCTCGACGAGAATGAGCGTGTTGCCAAGATCTCGATGACGTATTAGAGCGGCGTTGAGCTGCTCGCTGTTGGCTGGATGGAGACCGATGGTAGGCTCGTCTAGTACATAAAGACAAGAGACGAGGCCGGATCCGAGCTGGCGAGCTAAACGGAGCCGCTGAAGTTCCCCGCCGCTTAAAGTAGGAGCTGAGCGATCGAGAGAAAGATAGTGGAGGCCGATTTGCAACAGGAAATCTAGGCTTTTGACGAGCTGTTTATGCGTCTCTTCGAGAAAAGGGGTCGGCTTGAGAGATTGGATGAACGCATAGGCGGAAGCTAAGTTCGCAGAGCAAAGTCCAGGCAGAGAATAAGAGCCGATCCGGACGTGTCGGGCGAGGGGATTGAGGCGAGATCCTTCGCAAGAGGGGCATTTGTGGAGAGAGAGGTAAGGCAAAAGACTTTGCCGCATCTCTGTAGAGCCGCTCCGTGCATT
>DAINNB010000149.1:0-4283 GCA_036736085.1 Chlamydiales bacterium | reverse complement strand
TTTCGCTTTGCTGCTCTTTGTCTTGAGCGTCGTCTTGGAGATCATCAGCAATTTTAAATGCGAGGCCCATGTGGGCGGCGCAGGCTTTGACTTCGGAGAGTTTTGAGGGGTTCCCTCCTCCGAAGAGCCAGCCGAGAGAGAAAGAGAGTTGGAAAAGAGTAACTGTTTTTTGGTGGATAATTTTTAAAATGGTTTCCAAAGAATGATCAGGCGGAAAAAGATCGAGAAATTGGCCATTTGTAGCGCCTAGAATCCCCGCGCATTCAGAAACCGCAGCAAGACCGAGAGCGGCTGCTGCATCGCTTTGAGACCCAAATAAAGGGTGTTTTTTCATGACCTGGCTATTGCGGTAGATCGACTCATAGCCCGCGGAGATGAGGCTGTAGCTGGCGAGAAGGGCGACGCTTTCATGAAAGACTTTGTGCAAGGCGGCTCTTGACCGGCGCTCGTCGTCATTGTCCATGCAAGGAAGATCATCTGCGATGAGAGACGCTGTATGAAAATACTCTACGCCAAGACTCACTGGCATTACGTCGAGGTTGTGGCCAAGGGCATCGGCGACTAACATGACAATGAGAGGGCGAAGCCTTTTGCCTCCGTTGGTCAAAGAGTATTCGCAGGCGTCGCGAAGTGCAGTTTTTTCTCCCATGAGAGAAATCGCTGAGCGGAGCTCTTTTTCGAAACGAAGAAGAAAGGGGGTTAAAAGATCTTTGTTCATGCCTTTAAATCTGTTGAAGGGTGGGCAGTCCATGTGCAAGACGCCTTGATTTTTGTTTTAGGAGCGAGCGTTCCGCTTAAACTGGTGAGAGCGGGACAGAGGGTTTCCGGGCCAATTAACGTACCAGGGTTCAGCACGCAATTGCAACCGATCTGACTGCCGTCGCCGAGGATGGCTCCCATTTTTCTTAAACCCGTTTTCACTTTGCCGCTTTGGGTTGAAACGGAGACTTCGCTCCGGTCTAAACGAAGGTTTGCGCATTTGACCCCAGCGCCTAAATTGACCCGGTTGCCAAGGATCGAATCGCCGACGTAGGTAAAATGGGTCGCATTGGCCTGATCGAGCAAAATAGAATGCTTGATCTCAGCGCTATGGCCGATAGCGCAGCGATCGCCGCAGATCACCATGTCGCGAAGATAGGCGCCATGTCGGACCACACACTCTTTGCCTAAAATACAAGGTCCCTGAATGTATACGCCGGGTTCCAAAATCGTTCCCCTGCCGATGGAAATGAGCTCAGGCCTATCTAGATAGACTCCTGGAGGAATTGTGATTTCGATCCGGTGCTCTTTTATTTGCGCAAAATAGCGATCAAGTTCTTGCAAGGCAGACCAAACAGGCTTGCCGTCTTGCCAAAGAGCTTGATGCGCATACCGTTTTAAAGAAAAAAATAAGTGAGGAGAAAATTCATCCATAACGAGGGATTATACTGATTCACCCGTTGTTGGACACCAGAAAGTTTGAGGAGAAATGGCAAGAGAAAATTTTACACAAAGACTAAAGATATAAAAAGATCTAAAGAGATTTTCTCTTCTTCTTCTGTTTGTGTGGAAATGTTCACAACCAATCGTTATCCTCTATGAAAAAGCTCTGTTCATAACTTGTCGATAACTTGTTCAAAAGGGGGCTGGTTGTGAACAGAGGCGAAGATGTGAACAAGTTATGAACAGGTTATCGACAAGTTATGAACAATCATTCCACGCCCCGCTGCCCCCATTTTGATGCATGTTCTGGATGCGCGCTCAATCTAGATGAGACGCCTCCTATTTGGGAAGAAGTTCTCTCGTATTTTCGCGCTTTTTCGATCGATCCGCCTCTTCGCAAGGCAAGCCTTATGCATTGGCGGCTTAAAGCAAAATTAGTGGTTCGAGGGAATTTTGAAAATCCTTTGATCGGCCTTTATAAAAAGGGCTCCCATGAGGCTGTTTCGATCCCTCATTGTCTCGTCCACCATCCTTCGATCAACCGAGCGGCCAAAGCGATTGCCGAAGCGATCCGAAAGACGGGCTTTCCTATTTATGATGAGGCAGGGCAAAAAGGGCTTTTGCGCTACGTGCAATTATTCGCCCACCGAACGACTGGCGCAGTGCAGCTGGCTCTTGTTCTCAACGCTTCCTCTCTTTCGCCTTATATTGATCAATTTTGCCAGGCGCTGCAAAGCGATTTATGGCACTCTCTTTGGCTTAACTTTCATCCGGCCGCGAATAACCGGGTTTTGGGCGATGCATGGCAAAAAATCTCGGGCGCTGATTGGCTTGTCCAGCCTTTTTTGGGAGAAAACGTTCTTTTTCACCCCGGCGCATTCGCCCAAGCTCATCTTGAACTCTTTGAAGAGATCGTCTCTACGATCCAATCGTGGGTTTTGCCAGATAGCCGAGTGGTAGAGCTCTTTGCCGGCGTAGGAGCGATCGGAGCTTCGCTCCTTTCTCGAATCAAAAAGCTTCTTTTGGTTGAAAACAACCCTTTTGCCAAACTTTCCTTTCATGCGCGCTATCCCAAGCCTCCTTGTGAATACCGACTCGAAGACGCTTCTCAATTCACCGAGTTTGCCTCTTTTGATACAATTATTGTAGATCCCCCTAGAAAAGGTTTGGGACCCGTTCTCCTTAACAATCTTTGCGAAGCAAACAATCTTCGACTGATCTATGTGAGCTGCGGCTGGCCGAGCTTTCAGTCAGACTCCGAAGCGTTAATTTCCTCAGGCTGGTCTCTTAAGCGAGGGGAAGGCTTTTTGCTTTTTCCGGGCACGAACCACGTTGAAACGGTCGCGCTTTATGAAAAATACCGATGTTCAAAAACAATATTTATCTTAAGATCGTCTCTTAAAAGTTTTTTATAGTGGAGGTTTTATGTCTGATGCAACCGTTTGCTTTCCTTCGAGTGAAGAGATCTGTAATCATCTTGCCAATCATTTAAAAAAACAAAGCTTGGTTGATGATTACTTAAGCGATATGCAAGCTGAGGCGAATCGGATCACGGACCAAAAAATTATACAAGCCGTTGCGCAAACTTTTGCTCATGAAAAACGATGTTTGGGAGAGATTAGATTGGAAATTCGTTTGCTTATCAACGATCTCGACGAAGGTCTTTTGTTGCCTGCAGAAATAATTCTTCAGGCAGGCGCTCGTTTAAGCCAGATTCTTTGCAAGATATTTGGCTCCTGACTCAAGAACCACTATAAACGACGTTTTGCTTTTATTGATTTTGTGGTTTTTGAAAAGGAGAGAAAAAATCTGTCTCTTCTCTTTTACTAAATAAAAGATGGTTCAGGCGATATAGATTCGATTGGTTTGGATTGTTTTTTGAAATTATATTTTTTGAGCCTTTCTGCTTCCTTTTTTCTAATATTCTGGAATTTTACAAACTTTTTTAAAATTTCTTCTTCGCTTTCAGAGATGTGTTTGCCTCCGTCTATTTTTGCCTGAATTGCTTTGCCTTCTCTTATTACTTGTCTTTGATGAGCCCTTTGGAGGTGCATTTTTTCTCTATGTTTAAGTCGCTGGACTGCGTTCCGTTTGTAGTTTTTTGTTTTGGTTGTGTAAGGAAGGGGGGCGGTGTCTTGGATTTCATTTGAAATCTTTAGATTTATTTCTTCATTTGTTGGCCAATTTGATGAGCTTGATGAATGAGAAACATTCATCTCTTGAGTCATTTGTTGATCAACATGAGAAGGTTTCAAAGACGAGAAGAGTTCTATAGCAACGTCGCGTGTAGATAAGTCGACTGCATACGATTCATCAAAAAAATTTAAGAACTGATCGTTTTCTTCTATTAAAGGTCTATCAACAGAAAAAACAGAGTCTTTTGTGTAAATCATAAATTGCCTTGGGCTCTTTTTTAAAGATATATATAATTATTTGTTCTTCATCAATTATATTGTAATTTAGAAAATAATAACAAGCTTAATTTGTAGGAAGTCTTTAAGGCAAAGAGGCGGGGCGCGGCGGTTTGGGGGCGGTTTCTTTGATCTTTAAGAGGGTTAAAAGGGAGAGCGCGAGGTAGATCAGAAGAGTTGTGAAGGCGATTTTATATTCAGATACAGAAAATACTCTGGCTCCATCGACGAGGGTCCCTTCCCATACGGAATCGAGGAATTTACCGGTGAGAGGATCTGACAGGGCTCCGATCAAAGCGTCAAAAGCGTTCATGAAGCCGATGGCGGTCGCTGCGAGAAGGGGCGTATGGATTTCGCAGATCATTGTAAAGCAGAGAAGAAAGCTGCTGATCGAAAAGACGAAGAAAACTAGGAGAAAAGCGAGGTGGTGGAACGAAAGGGGGGGGGAGT
>DAINNB010000148.1:0-4303 GCA_036736085.1 Chlamydiales bacterium | reverse complement strand
GATGAGGATTGGTAATGTATAAAATAATAACTAAGTCAGCTTTTATATTTTTCTTGTTTTCCTCGGCTATGAGCCTATCCTAATAAAGTTTGCAGCCACATAAACACCAGCCCTAACACAGCGAAAGCATTCCACACTTCAGGCAATCGCTCCCAACGGATTAATAACCTTCTACATTTTCTTTTAAGCCAAGAAAAAGTTCTCTCAACAACCCATCTTCTCTTTGATACCTTCAAAAAAGCATACAGATCTCCTGTCGAGATATGATTTTTCTGATTCCGCCGATAACCTATGATTGGCAGGTAAGCTCTTCGCAATATCTCCACACGAAGCGCCGCTGAATCATATCCCTTGTCAGCTTCACAAATTGTCATGTTCTTGCTATTCTTGCACCGAACCGATTCTAGCTGGTCTAACAAAGCCAGTGCTTGGATTCTCTCATTTCCCTTGGCTGAGGTAGTGGTGATCCCAAGCGGCTTCCCTTCTTTGTCTGTGATGAGGTGAAGAAGGGAACTTTTTCCTTTATAACCATGTTCAACCTCTCTCCCTCCACCAGGCCCTGGGGGAAAAAGAGCCATCTATGGCCACCTGACTGAGGTCTATTTTGTTATCGGAAATTCCTACCTGCAACAAGCCACTTAAGACTCTGTCGAAAACATGAGCTTCCTTCAAAATAATGAGCCAACGATGTGCAGTTGACTTTGAACAATATAGATCAGGGTTCTGAGGAATATCAGCCCAACGACAACCTCTAGTCAGGATGAAAAAGATCGAATTCCAAATCTTTCTGAAGTCAGTTCGAGGAACTCCTCTTTGAGGAGGCGGATTCCAGTCAGTTAATCTTTTAATCGTTTCCCATTGAGAATCTGACAGGCAGGTGAAGTGTTTTGTCATGCATGACCTCCAAATAGTCAAGCAGTATGACACTTAAAAATTTATTAGGATATCCTCATATTCATCGCCAAGCGCCGAAATAGCCCTAGGTTCTCTGCGCTATGCCCTCGATCCATCACGTTATCATCCTTCTCAAAAATTACATCAGCTATCCAATGGCATTTGTTCTCGACGCTCCAGTGCTGCCGGACCCATTTAGCAAAATCCTTGGCCGAGGCTCGACGGCTGGAAATATAAAGCCGTCTGAAAACCTCGTTGCTAGTCGATCCGATTTTTTCTCGTGCGGAACGCACCTCAATCAGGCAAACCAAGTTTTTCCATTTACCGGCGTTGGGTAACCAGTCCAAATCTTCTACGACTCGAACCTCTCGGGTTTCGATCCGACCGTGGCCTTTGTCTATTTCTTGATGGAATGAATGTAGAAGTTCATCCCATTCAATTGCATGCGCCTGATCGAAAAAAATTTCCATCTCAGCGCACAATGAAGGCTGATTATCCTTCACAGCGAGCAAGTAATCTGCCTTTGCATCAACGATACGTTATGCTGATTCAGGTACAGTAAAATACGCATCTGCCGAGATAATCGCGCCTTCTACATCCACCTGTTCTAAAATGATCGGCAATGTGCTTTTCTCAACCGTTTTATCGGGAACTTTTTCTACCGCAAGACACAATCGATCTTCTGCAGCAAACAATTCCACTACGTGTGTGATATACCGAATATTTGCTAAAATTAGACTGGAGTTGCTACGATGCTGAAAAAAGATTAGAATTTTCAGACCTGCACTGTGGTATCTTCCATTCGCCTCCTCGATAAAAGCAATCCGAGAATAATTCCAAACTATTCTCAAAGGATCGGAGAAAATAAATGAAAATTAATATATTTATCGTCTATCTATTTTTAGCTGTATTTTTTTCTGAATTGATGGGAATTGAAATATGGCCAAAACCACCTCTTACCATCTCGACATCCAACGTAAATGCAGATAGCCCTCAAATAGCTGTTGATCCGATAGGCAACCAAGTGGCCATTTGGATAGAAGATGACTTCATTGTGTCTAAAACATGCGACTTTGGCATGAGCTGGGGTCCTATCGATTATTTATCGGCTAAAGGATCAACATCGCCTCAGGTTGTAATAGATTCTAATTCAAAAGCAACGACGGCATGGGTTAATGAAGGGATAATCTTTTCGTCTGAAAAAAATTGGGGAGGTAAGTGGTCTTCTCCTGAGCCCCTTACAGAAAGAGGCGCATCTGAATATAAAATTGCGATAGATCAGCTCGGTAATATTGTCATTGCATGGATTGAGAGTGGAGCTCTTCTAGTAAAAACTAAGGCAGTAGATTCCGAATGGTCACCGATTGCCTCGATTGTTTCTCCATCGGGAGCTCGAAATCTAGATATTGCAATCGGAGCAGATCTTGTTGTTGTCGTATGGGAAGGAAGAGATCAGGCGATCTACAGTTCTAACGGATTGTTTGAAAAAAAATGGTCGGATCCATTAAAAATCTCAGATGAGAATATTTTGACATGCAATCCTGCTGTTGCAGTCAATGTGTCGTCTGAGGCTTTTTTAGCATGGTTTCGATTTGATCAAAATGGGGAAAATTTCTCAAATGGGAATGTTCAGGCAGCAATTTATTCAGACGGTTTATGGACATTACCTCAGGATATTTCAAATCCAAACTCGTCTATTATAGTCGATCCTCAACGATTGCAGTTAGCGGTGAAAAGCTATTCTTCTGATCTCGCGATTGTCGCATGGACAAGTTCATATGACGGATCATATTATAACGTTGAATGGACCGTCTTTAATGGCCGAGATTGGGAAATTCCTTATTTGCTACTTTCTAATCCCCTGCCTACTCAGTTCGCGCTGGGAGTAGATTCGCAAAATTATGCTTACTTAGTATCTAATTACTTAGATCCTGATGACGGAATTTTGAAGCTGTATGGGGGACTTTTTAATTTGAAAATCAATCGAGAGATAGCTGATTTACCGATTTACCCTTGGCTATTTTCGTCTAAGGGGAATAGCTGCTGCAATAATATTTCAACCAGCGTAATAAGCGAACAAAGCCCAGTGATCAGCAGCCCTGTTAGTATGGTATGGAAGAATTATGACGGTAATTTTATTGTTATTGAGCAATTACAAGTGATGATTCCGATTCTAGATCCTCCTACTGATTTAAAAGTGGAAACGATACCTCAAGATTATGGGGTTTTTTTTCAGTATAATAATAAATTAACATGGTCTCCAAGTTCTTCTGATCTAGTTACCGCTTACGCTATATTCAGAAACGGAATCTATCTAGGTAAAGTGCCTAACACGACTCTTTTCTACATTGATTTAAATCGAGACAACATGAGTAACACTTATACTATTTTTAGTTTTTGTGAATACGGATTTACTAGTGTGGGCGCTGAAATTCATTTTCCGTAAATTTTCTTATAAGCACTTAAATTTAAATTAATTTTGTAAATAATTTGCAAGCTTAAGTTGAATTCACTAAAAATAACTGATTACAACAGTTTTAAATCGAATGAAAAGTTTTCAATGCCCTCATTTTTGGCGCGATTCAGAGACTGTCCACGAACCTGGTTTCCGTCGCTTTTGGGGATTATTTTGTCCAAAAGCGACGGAACCCAGGTTCGTGGACAGTCTCTGAGATGGAAAAAGTATACATTCTTCTTGATAGGGTATAAAGAGAGCTTTTCTATTTCAATGTTTTTTATATATGAGGAGTCTTTGTGTTAGTTAATGCGTGGAACTATGGGAACATTCTTGCTCAAGATGGACAAATTCTAATAGGTCAAGGGGGTTCAAACCCTGTGGCTTCCTTTTTAACATCCTCCGCTCATACTCTCTCTTACGCTTTTGGCCCTGGGATGATCAACATTGAGCTCAACACGGCAAATTATTTTTTCAATCCTCTGCAAATAGGCAATGGAGGGACAGGGCGGACAGTCCTGACGACGTACGGCGTGCTTATTGGCGAGGGGTCAAATAACGTCAACGTGACGGCAGCTGGTACGAATGGGCAGCTCTTAATCGCCTCTTCTACTGGCGATCCGCGATTTGCGACCCTCACCTCGAGCAGCGGAACAGTCACATTTAGCTTTGGGTATAACTCTATAAATATTGAAGCTGCGGGCGGATCTATACCTTTTGTAGTGCCAGTTGAAGTTTCCTCTGGCGGGACGGGCCGGACAGTTTTGACGACTTATGGTGTTTTAATAGGCAATGGCTCGAATAATGTTAATGTGACGGGAGCTGGGACGAACGGGCAGGTACTAATCGCCTCTACCACTGGCGATCCGCGATTTGCGACCCTCACCTCGAGCGGAGCAACAGTCACGTTTAGCTTTGGCCCTAACTCGATCAATATTGATCTTGCTACGTCGC
>DAINNB010000147.1:0-4317 GCA_036736085.1 Chlamydiales bacterium | reverse complement strand
TGATATCTTTTCCGCCAATTTTAGGGAATTTAGCCGAACTAGAGTTATTGGAGTTATCTGATAATCAAATCATGGAGAGCTCTGGTG
Source organism: Chlamydiales bacterium (assembly GCA_036736085.1). Taxonomy (GTDB): domain Bacteria; phylum Chlamydiota; class Chlamydiia; order Chlamydiales; family SM23-39; genus SZAS-17. The sequence continues at coordinate 4,230 of DAINNB010000147.1, read as the reverse complement.
AGATAGGACAGTTGGAACGGTTAAGTTGTTTGCAGCTTTCTGACAATGCGCTTGTAAATCTTCCTAAAGAGATAGGTCAGCTGAGCTCTCTGCAAATCCTTAATGTAGCCCGCAATCAGTTAGTGAAATTGCCGGAAGAGATTGCCTTTTTAACTCATTTGCATAGTCTGAACGTGTCTGGCAATCGATTGACAGGGATTCCTGAAAAAGTTCTTATTCAGATCAAAAGAGATCCCGATTTTAATTTTTCTCTTCATAGCAATCCCATGCTTTTTTTAAGCCGCCAGCTAGATTTGGGTGCATTCGCATTTAGCGAAGATGTGGACCATGAAGAAATGTTAACGAAGTATCAAGCCTGCTCGATATATAGCTGCAGATCGCCATTGGCAATACTTTGTCAAGAAATCCATCGCGGATCTGATGCAAACGTTCTCTTGGAATTATGCAAAAGACTCTCTTCTTATATGAAGGATCGAGTAGAGGCTATTTTGAAAGAAATTTCCTGGTCAGATTTTTTGGAAAAAGATCTTTTGTCTGAAGCGGTAGTAATAGCAGTCCAAGAAAAATTTCAAAAGATTTCCTCTGAGCAAAGATTGCTAGTGTACAATACCGTTTGGAAATTAGCTGGATGTCCGAAAGTTTCAAGTTTTCAATGGGGAGCTCTTCACGCAGAAAAAAATATCATTCGGCTCATTGATGCAATGGAATTGCATTTAGAACTTGGATTGCCATAGCGATATGTTTTTAGAGAAAAACTTGTCGGTCAGCTAGGTGTTTTTTTAAAATAGTTGTATTGGAAAATACCTCGCTGTCCAAGCCTGCTTTTCTAGCTGCCTGCACATATTCATGGATATCGTCCACAAAAAAACAGTTTGAGGCAGGGCATTCGGCGAGTTTCAGCGCCTTTTCAAAAATTTTGGGGTCGGGCTTGCAAGCGCCCGCTTTGTAGGAAAGGACCCATTCATTAAATTCGCTTAAAATGGGATATGTTTTGAAAATATAGTTAAAGTGGCACTCGCTTGTATTGGAAAGGAGAATGAGGCGGATCTTTTGTTTTTTCATCTCTTTGATGCTGGGAAAAATTTCCTCATTCGGTGTAATAATATTCGATGCAGCGTAAGCGAATTCTTCAAGAGAAAAAGGGTTGGGGCGTGCTTGAGTAAAGCGATTATAGAGTTCATCTGTCGTAATGAGCCCTGTCTCGTAGCGATGCTGCGTTTTGTTTTCTTGCAGCATGGACCGGATAGTTGCAACGGAAAGACCGGAGAGAGTGGAAAGCTGCTCATACATTTTTTCATGATCGAAAAAAACAAGAACATTGCCTAAGTCAAAATACATTGTTTTTATCATGTTGTCCTCCTATCCGTTTTCTATATGCTTCAAATGTGTTTTGCATCAGCATGGCGATCGTCATCGGGCCAACTCCTCCAGGGACCGGCGTGATCCAGTTAGCAAGAGGCGCTATCCGTTCGAAATCGACGTCTCCTACCAATGTGCCTTTTTCAGTTCGGTTGATTCCCACATCGATGATGACCGATCCAGGCTGCACCATTTGTTGCTGAATAAAGAGAGGGCATCCGATCGCTGCAATGAGAATGTCGGCAGAACGGGTCAGCGTTTCTAAATGCCTTGATTGGCTATGAGCTAATGTGACTGTTGCATTGCAGCCTGTTTTTTTTTGTACGAGCAAGGCGGCGAGTGGTTTGCCGACAATATTGCTCCTTCCTACAATCACGACATGTTTGCCTTCGACAGGAATTTTTAGCGTTTGCAAAAGGACAAAAATACCTTTTGGTGTACAGGGAATGAACCCTCCTTCTTCACCTAAAAGAAGTTTGCCCATATTGAAAGGATGGAAGCCATCGACATCTTTTTCTGGAGCAATCGTTGAAGTGACCTTGTATCCGCGAATATGTTTCGGTAGAGGCATTTGAACTAAAATTCCATCAATTGAAGGGTCTTCATTGAGCGAATAGATTTTTTCTAGCAAAGCCTCTTCTGCAATCAACGCAGGTAGTTCAATGACGGAAGAGAGGATCCCTACTTCAAGGCACGCTTTTTTTTTCCCCCGAATATAACTCAATGAAGCAGGATGGTCTCCTACGATCACCAAAGCGAGATGAGGTTTTCTTCCCGTGCATTCAGAAATTTCGCGCTTGATAGAAGATCTTATATCGGCCGCGATTTTTTTGCCGGCGATCAGCCTCATGGTTCGGTCCTGGATAGGCTTAAAATAGAAGAGCAGGCCTCGTGAATAAACCCATTCGAGGCCAGTATGGGGCGATAAGAACGGATGTCAAAAGGGAGATTGTCCCAAGAAGTAACTTTTCCTCCAGCTTCTTCCACAAGGAGTTTTCCTGCAGCGCAATCCCAAGGAGCCAAGGAAACCTCGAAAAATCCTTCCATGCGTCCCGCTGCTGTATAAGCTAGATCGAGGGCAGCAGCGCCAAGGCGCCGAATAGGAATGCCGAGGCGTAAAATATCGACAAAATGATCGATGCATTGCATCGGGTTTTCTATCAGATTATAAGGAAATCCGGTAGCCAAAATAGACTCCGGCAAAGTAGATACTTTAGAAACAGTTAACTTTTGGCCGTTTAAAAAAGATCCCCTTCCTTTCTCTGCGACAAATAGTTCATGCACTAAAGGATGATAAACGACAGCGGAAATCACCTCGCCATTTTTTTCAGCGGCTATGCTGACGGCGAACATCGGGATTTTATGAGCGAAATTAACCGTGCCGTCCAAAGGGTCGATAATCCAAGTTACCCCTTCTTCATTTCCTTTGCTAAGGCCGCTCTCTTCGGCTAAAAAATGGGCGTGTGGCGTTTCTTGTCGCAGAAAGTCGATGATTAATTTTTCTGAGCGATGATCGTACTCTGTAACAAGATTATGAACGCCTTCTTTGGATTGGATCGAAAAATGCGTGCCGAAGCCTTGTCTGAGCAAAGTGCCAGCTTGCAGCGCAGCTTCAACGGCCGCTAGTGTGATGTGCGAGAGAGATTCTTCTTCTTGACCCAATAGATGTCCCATTTGTAACGCAAGCGTTGCACCGCCAGCAAAGGAGCCGCTATCCATACAAGGGCATACACTCCATCCGCGATCGGCATGCAAAACAGATCGACCAAAGCCCATTTTCCGCTAAATGGTACTCTTCTGTCAAAAAGAAAAAGGAGAAATAGTTGCATCAAAGTCGAGACAAATGAAATCCCCCCGCTATATAACCCCAAATGGAGCGGTTCTTCATAGGAAAGCCGTCTTTTTACCCCATACAATATCCTCGCAGTCATTACATAATTCAATGTATGAAGCCCTATCGGATCATCTGAAAATAGATCGACGCTCAAACCCGCCGCCGCGGCCATCCACAACCTCCCCCTCCCGCTTCCTCTAAGCAGACACATCGCTAAAAAAGGGGCAAAAGCCAGTCGCACAGGCCCTAGCATCAAGACTCCTTGGAGTATATGCGCTGTAAAACAAAGTAAGAATGCGATCGGTAGCATGTGGTTATCTCTTTTTGGGGCGTTGTCCCAAGCCCGATTAAAGGACTTCGTCCTTTAAAATCTTTTTTGTTTTTTATGCATCTTCTTCCGCTGCGGAAGAAGATTCTAAAGCGGAAGGGTTCCAAGGGACGAAGTCCTTTGGCGGGGTTTGGGGCGGAGCACCGATCTTTTGGATAGTTGTCCTCAGTAAAACAGCACTGTCGACGAGGAGCTCGTGCCATTTCCAAGCGGACGAGATGATGGTGGGAAGGTCGGAGTGGAGGGGTTGCCATTGGAGCCGCTCGTAGGCCAGGCGGTTGTCTGCGACGAGGGTAAACGGTTCTCCTGGGCGGGACGATTCGAGGCGGACGGGGATGGAGAGGTTAGTGTGCTTTTCGACAGCTTGGATAATTTCTCGAACAGAGTAACCGGTCCCTGTGCCGAGGTTGATGGCCTGGGATGTTTTTTCGTTGAGGAGCCATTGGAGCGCCAGGAGGTGGGCTCGGGCTAGATCTTCTACGTGGATGTAATCGCGCACGGCAGTGCCGTCGCGAGAGGGGAAGTCGGTCCCATAAATGACGACCTCGGGGCGGATGCCGAGGGCGGTTTGGATGATGTTGGGGATGATGTGCGTTTCCGGGGTGTGGTTTTCTCCGATCTCGGTGGCAAGATCAGCTCCAGCGGCGTTGAAGTAACGGAGGGGAACTGTTTTTATCCCGTGAATTGAGTCGAAGTCATTCATGATGTG
>DAINNB010000146.1:0-4317 GCA_036736085.1 Chlamydiales bacterium | reverse complement strand
GGACGCTAGTCCTTTGGCGGGGTTCGGGGCGGAGCCCCGTGAGATTGAACATTTAAGATAATGGGACAGTTAAGAAAATTCAAGGATCAAAATTGTGATGTATTTTGAGCGATGACTTTCAGGTTGTGCTCTACGACGGTTCTGGCGTCGGGTGGGAGGTTGGGGATGGCGAGGAGTTGGTGATAGGCTGTTTTCGCCTCGTCGAATTTTTTAATCGAGTGGGCGGCGCAGGCGAATTTGAGGAGGAGGGAGTAATCGTACACTTCTCTTAGCACGTAGGCGAGAGAGGAGTGGGGAGGGAGTTGTAGGGCAGTTTTGGCGAGGATATAGGCGAAGAGAGGGAGGCCCTTTTTTTGATAGAAGCCAGCTAGGTGATGGAGGGGTTCGGCCCTCGTGGGATCGAAAATGAAGGCTTTGTAGTAAGCGTCTAGGATGAGCTCATCTTTCATGAGGAGGTCTTCTCTGAGACAGCCGATGGTGAAAAGGGACCAGAAAATATCTGGGGAGAATCCGCCCATTTCGACCCTTTTTTCATAGTATTTGAGAGAAGAGTGGAGATCTCCCGCGGCGCCATAGCTTTGAGCGAGAAAAAAGACATAACGGGAGTTATTGGGATCTTGGAGGAGGGCGTTTTCTAAAATTTCTGCATCTTTTTTGTATCGAGAGGGGTCTTGGGCTCTATGGCCATCTCTGGGGAGACCATAATTGATTACCCCTTCTAGAATTTCTCCGGTGACTTCTATAGGAGAGCGGATCTCTTCATGTAAAACTCCTTCCCAGTACCAGGGGAGTTTTGTATTAATAAGGCCGATGCGGTGCAGATCGACATTTTGATCTCGATTGCGTACCGCATAAAAATCCCTGTGCAGAGTATTTTTATCAAAATCGTTGGAGATGACCCACTCTTCATCGGCGTCTAAAAAGAGAAGATAGTCGGCTTTGTCAAGGGCTAAAAAGAGAGCTTCATTGCGATTGTGCTCGAAGTGAACCCAGGGCTTTTCGTGAAGTTCTCCTGGGAGGTCTTTCATGAACTCCCGGATGATCTCTTGCGTGCCGTCCGTTGAACCTGTGTCTACGATGACCCAATAATCGATTTTATGTTTGACCGAGTTGAGAGATCGTTTGATCACCTTGCTTTCATTTTTGACGATCATATTAAGGCAGATTGTTTTCATATTAGCGGCTCAGCAGGTTAAGGTTGTGTTGAACGACGTGTCTGATTTGGTCGGGCAAATGAGGTTTGGCAAGAAGCGTCCGGTAGCTTTTTTTAGCCTCGTCGAACTGTTGGATGCAATGGGCTGAGCAAGCGTAGATGAAAAGGAGCGAGTGGTCGTAAACGGCGCGTAGCACATAGTGCAAACCGGAGGGAGGGGGGAGTGTGAGGGCGAATTTCGTGAGAATAAAAGAAAGGGCGTGATTGTTACGCTGATGATAAAAAGAGGCGAGGTGATGCAACGGCTCTGCACGGGTCGAATCATATTCAAATGCCTTGCAGTAACTTTGAATGATCATCTGCTCGTCCATTTTTAAATCTTCCTGGAGGCATCCAATCGAGAAGAGAGACCAAAAGACCTCAGGTTGATAGCCCCCCATTTCGGCCCTTTTTTTATAATATCTCAAAGCGAGATCGAGCTCTTGGGCAGCGCCGTAGCTTTGTGCAAGGAAAAAGACGTACCGCGCATTGGAGGGATCTTCTTCCAATGCTTTGGCCAAGGCGGCGGCGTCTTTGTAATAGCGCTTAGGATCTGTGTTTTGATGTCCGTCTCTTTTCCATCCATGATTGGTGATCCCCTCTAAAAGGCCTCCCGAAGTGGGGTCGTCGCATTGGAGTTCTTCATGAATGATCCCCTTCCATTTCCATCGGAGGTTTGATCTAATTAAAGAAATGCGGTGCAAATCGATGTTTTGGTCTCGGCTGAGAACGACATAGAAGTCTTTGTTGAGCTTGTTTTTTTGGAAATCTTTAGAAAAGACCCATTCTTCATCTGCATCGATCACCAAGATGTAATCGCAGTGGTTCCGAGCTAGTTCAAGCGCTTCGTTTCGGCTCTTTTCAATGTTCACCCAGGGCCTTTCATGCAGTTCGCCTGGAATGTCTTTTAAGAATTCTTGAATGATCTGCTGCGTTCCGTCGCTAGAGCCAGTGTCCACGATGACCCAATAGTCGATCTTGTGTTTGATGGAACCAATCGATCTTCTAATTACAGCACTTTCGTTTTTCACAATCATATTTAAGCAAATAGTTTTGTTTTTCATTATTTAACCAAATTAAATGTCGTTTGCAATTTTATATTAAATTAAATTAAAAATTTTTTGAAATAAAAAAAATGTTTATTTCGATGCATCTGAAAGAATAGATTTTTTTCTTGCTGAGGGACTTGCTCTATAGTATGATCTCTATAAAATTTTGGTGATGCATGCCGCGAGAAATTTACGTTATTGGCAATTGGAAGATGTATAAGACGGGCCAAGAGGCGACTGATTACATCAACGCTCTTGACGTGGCCGTAAAACAATCGAAGATTTCTGTTTAATTAGCAGTTCCTATTAAATCGATCAATCCAGCGGACCAAGTATCCAACGACACACATCTTGTCATCGGCGAGCAAAATATGAACGATGCGCGGGAAGGGGCTTTTACTGGCGAAATTGCGGGCCTTATGCTCAAAGAGGCGGGCGCCAAGTTTGTCCTTTTGGGACATTCTGAGAGACGTCGCATCTTTGGTGAGACGGACGCTTTTATCCATAAAAAAATTGTACGCGCTTTAAAAGATGGCCTTCGTCCTGTCGTTTGCGTTGGCGAGGACGCTCAAGAGCGGGAAGAGGGGCTAACGGAAGAGGTGTTAAAAAAACAGATCACTGGGTGCCTTGAAACTCTGGATGTTGAGGGGATGAAGCAAGTGATTTTGGCTTACGAACCTGTTTGGGCGATTGGCACGGGAAAAAGTGCGACAGCGGACCTGGCTGAAGAGGCCCATGCTTTTTGCCGCCAATGTATCGCTCAGCTTTTTGGTGAAGAGATGGCTGAACTTGTCCCGATTTTATACGGGGGATCCGTTAAGCCGGATACCGTAGCAGGCCTTTTGAAGCAAACAGATATTGACGGCGTATTGGTCGGAGGCGCTTCCCTTGACCCTAAAATGTTTTCAGAAATTGTCTTGAATAGTGAGAGTGTAAAATGACAGTCCTTTTTTATATTTTTTTATTTTTGTTTTTATTGGTTTGTTTAGTCCTTTGTTTTGCGATCTTGATTCAGGAGGCGAAAAGTTTAGGATTAGGAGCCTCTTTTGGCGGAGATTCAGGAGATTCTCTCTTTGGAACGTCCACTGCTGAAGTATTAAAGCGCTTTACTGCTTATGCTGCGGGGATCTTTTTGGTCAGCTGCCTATGTCTCTCTTTTTGGTCGTCTTCTCTCGGCCGCGCTCAAATCACTCCTGCGATGTCCCATCAAATTGAAAAAGCAGCTGAGGAATAATGGTCTTGCCCATTGTTTTGTATGGAGATCCTGTTTTACGCCGCAAAGCGGCCCCTGTCGAACAGATTACTCCTGAAATTGAGCAGTTGGCCTCCGAAATGATCGAAACGATGATCGGAGCGAACAATGGCGTAGGGCTTGCAGCCCCTCAAGTGGGCCGCTCGCTCCGTCTTTTTGTCTTGAGAGATGAGATCATTGATTCATCTGGAGAGTATGCTTTTTCTCCTCCTGAAGTGGTGATCAATCCTGTTTTCTCTTCTCCCTCTAAAGAGCTCCTCACTGCTTCTGAGGGATGTCTTTCTCTCCCTCGCATTGAAGTAGACGTCGCGCGTCCTTCTACCATTCATGTCCGTTACCAGAATTTGAAAGGGGAGTTTTTAGAAGAAGATCTCAAAGATTTCCGGGCGCGCATTTTCATGCACGAAAATGATCATCTGAACGGCACATTGATTATCGACCGGATCTCTTCTCAAGAGCGCAATCGTCTCGACCCTTTCTTGCGCAAGATCAAGGCGAGGCGTTGATTTATACTGAAAGAATTTAAAAGTTAGAGGCTTCTAATCCTGTCTAGCTATTCCGTTCTTCGTAACACGTTGATTTTTAGCGGCATGCATATCTGTCCTTCCCAAAAAGGATAAAAGTAGGTAGAATTGACCTTATACAGAAGGAAAGCCATGCCCCCCCCTATAGAAATCCTACAGGAAGAGTTTCATTCAGCTCTTTCTCTTATCCAAAAGAGCACGCCGCGTTCCTATAAGTTTCCAGAATCAAAAAACATCATTAAAGTAGCCATCGGAATGAGGCGGTCTGGAAAGACTTATTTCTTATTTCAAACAATTCAA
>DAINNB010000145.1:0-4338 GCA_036736085.1 Chlamydiales bacterium | reverse complement strand
AGAAAAGATGGAAGAGGTCCAAAAAGATTTGGTAGAAAAACTAGAGCCTGTAGAAAAAGAGGGCAAAGAACAAAAAGAGGCCAAAGCAGAGCTCCAAGCTACTCTTCGGATGCTGCAACGCCAAGCGCAAGAGCTAGGGCGGCCGCAAAATCATCAGGTAGAAAACTTTCTCTACAGTGCAGGCATTAGAGTGAACCAATACATCTCAAGCCATACAGGAGCTTCATGCGCGCTATCGGAGAATCTTCTTCTTCCAACTCATTAGCAGTTTTAAGGGGAGATACTCTTCGGAGAAAATTACAGATCGATCTCAAGGAAATAGAAAAAGCCCTTTTTTCTGTAACAAACGGAGATCGGCTGACAGACGCCCTGCAAAGGTGGCATCAAGATTTCCTATTTGCTGTTCGAAGAGAAGATAACGTTGAATCGGTCGAAAAGTTTTATATCTCGGCTGAACAAGGGACGCTCCTCGACGACTTCTCCAATGTTCCTTTAGATGAAGAGGCCCTTTTAGGAAGCGATGGAAAGGTTTACAGCAGAAAATCGCTGATCGTCCATTTCTTCAAATACCCGCCGGGCCCGGTATGCCGCTCTCCTCTGGAACCAGAAAATCCTCTCCCTTTCACAGTATCTCCCCATTTTCCCGCAAGAGCCGTTGCAAAATGGCTCAAAAAACAAAATGCCTTGGGGGAACCAGAACTTTTTGAAGAGGCATATCGAGAAGCGATCAGTCAAGGCCCAGCGTCTCTGCCTTGGGAGGGACCAAGCCCCCTCCCAATGCCCTCATCTCAGGTTCTGCACGATAGCAGAGAGAGTAGAAAGCTCGTCTCCGATCTGCTGAAAATCCAAGAGACCCTTCAAGCCTCAAAACTGCATGATGAAACGACAGCGCAGCTAAGAAACTGGCAAAAGCGCTTCTCTTCGGCGCTCAAGCTGAATCTGGATAAAGCCCGTATCGAAGCGGAGTTTATTTTGCTTTTGCAAGAGATCCTCACCGATTCCGTCTCTGGAGCGCCGCTAGACGAAGAGGCTTATTTAGGCAGCGACGGCAGAACGTATGGAAGCATGTCATTATCTTTGTATCAACACTCCGCTCCGGAGGAGTATAAACATAGGTCCCCTCTCGACCTGCAAAATCCAGCTCCTTTTACAGTCGAGCCCCATCCTTTGGCCCGGCATCTTATCCAATGGTTAAAAGACCGGGGCGCTTTGCTTCGGTCTGAATCGGTCGAAAGAAATTATCAAGAGCTGATGCAGCAAGGGCTCGCTCCCCCGCCGCCGACTACGCGCAACGAGCGAATTCGGCGACTAAAAGAAAAACAAGCGCATAGAGATCAAGTCAAAGAGGCCCGTCTTCTCGCAGAAAGAGAGACTTTTAATCAGATCATTGAAGAGACGAGAGAACAAACAGCCCAAATGATCAGAGAAGGTTTTGCTGCCATCGATCAGCGTGCAGAAGAGACAACTGAGCGGCAAATCGAGCAAATCAACGCGAAAACAGAGCATGATCGTGAGCAGCTGCGGCTTTTAAGAGAAGAGATCATCTTTGCCGATGAACGAGCCAGAAGACTGGACGCAAGGACCATAAGACTCCGAGAGCGCCAAGAAGAGGCTGAAAGAGCTTTAGAGCAGGCCCAAAGAGACAACTTCGCTCTTCGAATCGCCATCAATGAAACAAGGCAGGCCCTCAACAAAATGCAGGCCAAGAGAAGGACGAATGTCTTAGGCACGGTTCTTTGCCTAGCCGGCTGGGCGTTTGGCAGCTGGGCCTTGCAAAGCGTCCTCACCACGATGGGCGCATCGATGGGCGCCACCATCGTGCCTTTAAAGGGAGGAGCCATGATCGCCCTTTCCACATCGCGGCATCCAATAGGGCCTAGCCATAGAGACACAAACCCCTCAAAACCTCCTGGACTTTCTCGAGGAAACCATTTTAAACCCTACATAAGGACTAAGTAAAACAATGATCCCTTTCAAAATCGACTCTTCCTTCATGTTTCAATGCGCCCATTGGAATCCCTATACTGAGAAGTTCAGTTTATCGAACGAAGAGGCCCTCAAACAAGGAAGAGAAATGCTCGATAAAGAGCTCGAATTTTTAATCGAATGCGGCAGCCATTTGGAAGGAAGGTCAAAAAAGGAATATATCGAACATCTCCGCAGCAAGCACAAATTGGCTGTAGAAAAGCTCACAGAACTAGCAAAACAGAGCAAGATCACGGGAGAAGAGCTTTTAACGGCGGCCCACACTGCCGTGGCAAAGCTCAGCCGCGCAGTGGGAGAGTTCGTTTCTCGAGAAGAGATGTATGAACAAGAGAAAGGTTCGGTCCATGAACGGCTCGATGATTTTGATCGGCATCTGGAAGACTCTAATCCCTCTTTTGATCGCTTTGAAGAGTACACTCCTTTTGCCGATGGCCTCCCTTCGACCTTCGATATGCATCCCCATCACGTTCAACCTTATTCCAGCCGATTTTCAGAAATAGAAAAAACAGCTGTAGGCAGCGTCGTACAACAATGGGTCGAGACCGCTGAAATATTCAAACGCGCTTTAAGAAATCAGCTTGTAGAGCAGATCACTTCAGAAGGAAATGAGATCCTAAAAGAACTTCAAGACCTAGAGAAAAACGGGATGAACCATTTGAGAGAAGATCATCTGAAACTCGCGATCGTCAGGCTAAAAATGAGCGGGCTTCTCTTTTTGCAAAACCTCCCGGAAAATCCTCTCGATCAAGAAAGCAGAATCTAATTGAAAAAACCATGTTGCCATGGTTTAATTGTTAAATATTTATTTTTTTAGGAAGAAAAATATGGCCGTATCCGCCCTCTCATCACCTTCATTTTTTCAACCGATTAGCCACGAAACTGATTTAGCTAAAGAGCTCGTCCATGCTACCGAAGCGCTTACTGATAATCAAGCAGGTTGGGAAAAGCATGCAGAAAAACTCACAAAACCTTCCCGAAGACTTTTTCTCGGGTTTCTTAAAGGAATGTTTGAAAGATCGCTCACGGAGCTGCATCAAATGGTGCTCAAAGGAGACTGCTCAGTTGGAGAGTTTAATGACGCTGCTAACAATGCTCTTGGACATATCAAGAACACAGCCGAATGCTTTCTTCGCAATCGAGCGGTTTACAAAGAGAAAAAAGAAAAAGTTGCCTATCGCCTCGATCAATTTGATCAAAGTCTTCAAGAGAGCAAGCTTACTTTTTCTTCTTTTACCCCTTTTTCCGAACCTAACTTCCATCCATCATCTCATCACACCAAAAATGTCCAGTCCATCCTCAAAAATTGGACAAATGGAAAATTAGCGCATCACCTCCATCATCTCAAAGGGTCCTTGCATGCCCACACCTTTGAAATCATCGCCAATGTGATGTTAACGCCTAAACCAGAAGATAGCTCAAGTCCTTATCGAGATCTTGTCGTCTCCTCTTCCGTCCACGCAGGGCTCTCAGCTGCCGTGCAAACGCTGCTTTTTAGAACGAACTTTGCCGCGTGCACTGCGCTCGCCGCATCGGATATACTCGCGTATGGAGCTCAAGTCGCTCAGCCCTCCGTGGATCGCCTCGCGCAAGATCGAGAGGCCGCGGAATTTTGGAACCGCAGCTGGCTCCTCTCAGGCCAAGAAGGGCTCACTTTTACCAGTGCAGTCAGCACTGCTACCGGACTTCTTTCGCTGGCGCAAGCCCCTTCTCAGCTCCTCGACTATATCCATCACGAAACGACCGATCTGATCGCTTCAGCTGGAGACGCGCTCGGCATCACAGATGAAAATGTGGATAGCATCGTGGAAAATACATTAAAGGAAATGGCCAAACTAGGCCCCGCATTGCTAGAACCGGAGTTTTGGGAAGCTCATGGACAGTTAGACTAAGTATTTTCGATCAATTCAAGAGATTTAAACATCTTTGATTTTTCGACATAAATAGCCAAAAATTCCCCTGATTTTTCGACATCGGCAATAAAAAACGACTTGAAAACCGGGGGAGTTTTGGGGTTACTTATAACGCAAGCAACTAACAACCAACAACAACAAACAAATCAGCATAAAACATCTATAATTCGTCTGATTTTCAAACATGGATTTTTTCAGTATACGTCGAAGACGTCATCAAATAAGCGTCAAATTTAGCCAGCAATAAAAATACGAGCAGCTTCCTGCCAAGAAACAAGAGAAGTATCGTGGACTTGACCGGGCTCTCCGCTATAGATTAAAAAGCTGAGGGGCACTCGATCTTTAACCAATTGTTGAAATAATTGGAGAGAAGAGAGAAAAGATGAGTTATAAGTGCTGCTGGACTTGATTTCTATTGGTATAAGTTAGCGGCCCCATTGAT